>JAAERS010000065.1 GCA_024230095.1 Gammaproteobacteria bacterium
CGCTGGGTGTGTTCTTGTGAACCACGATATGCAGCACGCGCCTTGATGTCATCAATCGGCATACGCAATTGTTGAGACTTGCGCAATTCGTCGAGTGAGTAATCAAACATGTTACCAGCGTAACCAATGGGCACTGTCGATTTATTCGCGCTGGCTGTAACGTTTGGCAAATCGTCAGCACTTGCACCAATAAATTTTCCAAGCGTTACGGCATCGTATGAAATATAGTCCCACGAATCCGCCCATTCTGGCACGTTGGTGTTAATTGGCACCATTTCAGCAAAATTAATATTAGTATATTTTGCTTCATAGATGCGCGTCTCTAGCTGTGCAAGCTGAGAAATATAAAACGCTAGACCATCATCCATAGTTGGGAGACCGTCATTAAATGATACTTGCTGACCCGCAACCATTCCCAACATTGGAAGGCTATCGCGGATCTCAACTGTAATTTTATTTAATTGCATATTAACCACCCACTACAATTGATAGACGAACAAGGCTACCAGCTGAACCAGCATCCAAAAACTTGGCGTTAGGGATAGCAACCGCCAAAGTAGCCGCCGCGCCCTCTTCAGCTGTCCATCGGTTGGCCACCGACGTACCAACACCCATGAAAGCAGGGGCGCCATCCGTTACAGTTCCAGCCACTTGAACCCAAATACCGCCCATCGTCAAAATAGATGCGTCCATATCCTGTGGTACGCCCATAATCGAACCATCTTCATACGCTCGATTCAACTCATACACAGCAACGCCAACAAAGTCAGCCGCCGTACTTGCCGCCGTTGCACGCTGTACGCTACCAGCCACAGCGCCACGAACAACACCCGCACCAAATGGGATTGTACTTGTGCCGGAGTTTAGCCCAGAGATAATGTTTTTTGTTTGGTCATCAGCAAGCATACC
>JAAERS010000066.1 GCA_024230095.1 Gammaproteobacteria bacterium
GGCTAGAGCTGCAGCTGCAGACCTAGCACAAGCCCCTACCGCAAAGAAAAATGCGGCGTTGGTGGCCATGGCATCAGCCATGGATGCAGCTCGTGCGGATCTGCTTGCCGCCAATGCCAAAGATTTGCAGACCGGTAAAGCCAATGGTTTAACTGATGCCATGTTGGATCGTTTGCGCATTGATGATGCTGGTATCGATGCTATGATGGAAGGCTTGCGGCAGGTTGCAGAGTTGGCTGATCCGGTGGGCGAAATTACGGATATGAGTTATCGCCCCACCGGCATTCAGATTGGCAAGATGCGTGTGCCCCTTGGCGTAATTGGCATTATTTATGAGTCGCGTCCTAATGTTACCATTGATGCCGCTAGTTTGTGTTTGAAAGCAGGCAATGCAGCCATCTTGCGTGGTGGTTCAGAGGCCGCACAATCCAATCAGGCCATTGCCGCTTGTGTCACCGCTGGTTTATTGGCAGCCGGTTTGCCTGAACATGCCGTACAAGTGGTGAATACCACGGATCGAGACGCGGTTGGGCATATGATTAGCATGCCAGAATATGTGGATGTGATTGTGCCTCGTGGTGGCAAAGGGCTGATTGAGCGTATTAGTAATGATGCCAAAGTACCGGTAATTAAGCACTTGGACGGCAACTGCCATGTATACCTAGACGATGAAGCCGATGTCAGTAAGGCCATTAATATTAGTATTAATGCTAAAACACGTCGTTACGGTGTTTGCAATGCCATGGAGAGTTTGTTGGTAGCTGCCTCTCGCGCAGATCAATTGTTGCCTGAAATAGCTCAGCATTTACAGGAATTCGAGATCGAGCTGCGGGTTTGTGCTAAAGCTCAGACTATTATCCCAGACTCCAGTAGTGCTCATGTGGTGGCCGCAAAGGAAAGTGATTGGTACACAGAATACACGGCACCGATTTTGGCCATTAAGGTGGTTGCTGACATGGATGAGGCGATAGCGCATATAAATAAATATGGCTCTCATCACACGGATGCTATTGTTACGGAAAACTACACCAAGGCACGCTCCTTTCTCGCCCGGGTTGATTCTAGCTCTGTGATGGTCAATGCCAGTACTGCATTTGCTGATGGTTTCGAGTATGGGTTGGGAGCGGAGATCGGTATATCAACGGATAAGATTCATGCTCGTGGTCCAGTTGGACTGCAAGGCCTGACCTCACAAAAATATGTGGTGTTTGGTGATGGTCATATACGCACCTAGTCCATGAAAATGGCACAAGTGAAGGTTTGTTTTGGTGGCACTTTTGACCCGGTTCATTGTGGGCACCTTGGCTCGGCCACAGCGCTAGCCAAACGATTAAAGGTGCCAGTGACCTTGTTGCCGAATCGACAACCGGCCCACCGGGCCAAACCTGGTGCCAGTTCCAAGCAGCGACTAGCGATGCTGCAACTGGCAACAGAGTCCGAGGGGCAGTTATTGATCGACAGCTGTGAGCTGGCGCGCATGGGTCCTAGTTATACCATAGATACAGTGTCTTCTATGCGGGCTGAAATAGGCCCCCATGGTGTATTAATTTGGTGCTTGGGCATGGATGCATTTGCACAGTTGCATACTTGGCACAAATGGCGTGAGCTGCTGCAGTTTACCCATTTATTGATTTTGGAACGGCCAGGCAGTGAGCTGCCGCAAGACGCCGAATTGAAGGCGTTTTGGCAACAACACCAGGTAGCGGAACTAGGACAGCTATTAGGGGGTCCAAGTGGCTGTATTGCCAGTGTATGTTTGCCTCAGTTTGCTGTGTCGGCAACGGCTATCAGACAGGCGTTTGAACAGGGTAGAACGCCACCGGCAACATTGTTGCCAAAAACAGTAGTGCAGTATATTACTGCGCAGAATTTATACAAAGTGGAAAACAAGTAATTATGGCTAAGTCCGTAGATGTATTATTGGAACTAGTAACAGACGCCTTAGAAGGCATGAAAGGCAAAGACATTGTGCAGTTAGACGTGCGTGGTTTGTCTAGTGTCACCGATTATATGGTGATTGCTACTGGCACATCCAACCGCCACGTTAAATCTTTGGCTGAAGAGGTTTCGTTTAAGGCCAAGCAGTCCGGTTTTGTGCCTTTGGGTGTCGAAGGTGAAATGAACAGCGACTGGGTGTTGGCTGACTTAGGTGATGTCATTGTGCACGTCATGCAGACTGAAGCCCGAGAATTTTATGATCTCGAACGTTTATGGGACCCGGCTTTGCAAGATGAAGCACCAGCCGTTCTGTTGGCGGACGACTAAGTCTGCGACTCATGAAAATTAAGCTGCTGGCAGTAGGTACCAAAATGCCTGCATGGGTAACTACTGGCTATCAAGAGTATGCCAAGCGTTTACCGGCTGATATGCAACTACAGCTGCAGGAACTGCCCCTTGGTTTTCGCGGCAAAAGCGCCGATGCCGCGAAAGCTATGAAAAAGGAAGGTGACTCCATGTTAGCCGCTATCGGCAACGGAGACCGTGTTATTGCCTTGGATGTGTTGGGTAAATCCTGGAGTACCGAGCAACTGGCACAGGCGTGTGCCGATTGGCGTATGGATGGTCGCAATGTGAGTATTTTGGTAGGAGGCCCTGACGGCTTGGCGCCTGCGTGTTTGGCTCGAGCTGAACAGAAATGGTCCTTGTCTTGTTTGACCTTGCCTCATCCACTGGTTCGTGTATTGCTAGCCGAGCAACTCTATCGCGCTTGGACTATACTTAATCATCACCCGTATCACAAATAGGCCGCTTTATGTCCTGGTCTAATATGAACGCCAAACAAAGGGAAAACGATCGCTTTCAATTGCGCTTGTGGGTTTCCCTAGGTGTGGTTCTATTAGTCTTTGTCGTGCTCATTAGCCGCTTGGTTTATCTGCAGATTATTCAACACGAACACTACTTAACAGAAGCTGAAGACAACCGTCAGCAACTGCAGCCTATCGCCCCCATCCGGGGTTTGATTTATGACCGCGAGGGGCGTTTATTGGCGGGCAACCGTGCTTCTCATAGTGTCACTTTGGTACCGGAACAATTATGGGGTGGTAAGCGTGATGTGGACGCTACCATCACGCAATTACAAGCCATAATTGATATCGATAGTAATGATATCAAACGCTTTAAACGACGCCTGCGCCAACCACGTAAACCCTACAGCTCTATCCCCTTGCGCTATCGTCTAAATGAGCAGGAAATTGCCAAGATCACTGTCAATCAGCACGCCTTGCCAGGTGTTAGGGTGGAAGCCGATCTGGTTCGCTATTACCCCTTTGATGATGGTTTTGTTCATGCTTTAGGCTATGTCGGGCGTATTAATGATCGTGAAATAGCCCACTTGGACGCAGTCAATTACAGTGATACTCACCATGTCGGCAAACTGGGTGTGGAAAAGTACTACGAGGCCGATCTGCATGGTCAGGTAGGCTACCAAACCGTCGAAACTAATGCCCGGGGACGTGTGTTGCGGGTGTTAGAAAGTCAGGAGCCGATTCCAGGGCGCAATATTAGTTTGCACCTAGACGCCATGTTGCAGCAAAAGGCGGCTCAGTTGATGACGGGTAAGCGAGGTGCCATTGTCGCTTTGGACCCTAAAACCGGCGGCGT
Source organism: Gammaproteobacteria bacterium (assembly GCA_024230095.1). Lineage (GTDB taxonomy): Bacteria > Pseudomonadota > Gammaproteobacteria > Pseudomonadales > Balneatricaceae > Njordibacter. The sequence goes on from JAAERS010000066.1 coordinate 3,601, forward strand.
GTTAGCCATGGTGAGCGCGCCTAGTTATGGTGCTAACCAGTTTGTTACGGGCATTAGTAGCAAAGATTATGGGGAATTAAGGGAATCAGATGAGCTACCTTTGTTCAATAGGGCGCTACGGGGGCGATATCCCCCAGCCTCTACAGTAAAGCCTGTAATCGCTTTGGCGGGCATTGATTCAGGCATGATCAACCGTGATTATTCCATTTTTGACCCAGGCTACTATCAGCTCACCGAGGGTGGGCGCCTGTATCGTGACTGGAAAGAGGGTGGTCATGGTACCGTTAACTTGCATAAATCTATTGTTGAGTCAGTGGATACCTATTATTACAGCATCGGTCACATAATGGGCAATCAACCCATGACGGACTACTTGGGCAAGTTTGGCTTCGGCAAGGTGACTATTGCCGATCAACCCGAAGCCTTATCGGCTGTACTGCCGACAAAAATCTGGAAGCGTTCGGTGCGCAATGCCTCCTGGTTTCCTGGGGATTCTTTAAACTTGAGCATTGGTCAAGGTTTTCTGTCTGCTACGCCATTGCAATTGGCTACCATGACCATGGTGATGGCCAATAAGGGTGAGTGGCATCAGGTGCGGATGATTAAAAGTATGGCTGGTCAAACCGTGACGCAGGTGAGTGAGATTGGTCGTGAAGACCCACTCACGTTAGACAACATTGAACTCAAGCGTGATAGCGACTGGAATAAGGTGCATAAGGCAATGGTTGATGTTATGCATGGTCGTCTTGGCACCGCTAGGCGAAGTGGCGCAAATAGTAGTTACCAGATGGCCGGCAAAACCGGCACAGCCCAGATAAAGGGCATTAAACAAGATGAAGAATATGATGCTGAAAAAGTCGCAGAGCGTCTACGAGATCATGGCTTGTACGTCGGCTGGGCACCTGCCAAGAAACCAGAAATAGTGGTGGCAGTGATTGTTGAAAATGGCGGTGGCGGCAGCTCTGCTGCCGCACCTTTAGCGCGTCAACTGTTTGATTTCTATTTGCTGGGGCCCAGTGATGGCTGATTTTCAACGTTTTGTCCCTGGCACCAGTGGCTTTTTACGTCGCGGCCCCAGTATTCTGGCGCGCAGTCGCATCGACTTGTGGTTGTTGTTGCCAGTGCTGGGCATTATGGCCTTGGGTTTGGTGGTGCTTTATTCAGGTGCAGGCGCTAGTCAAGAAGCGATAGACAAACAGATAGCGCGTTATAGTGTGGCCATGCTGGGTATGTTTTTCATAGCACAAATAAACCTGCGTGAGTTAGAGCGGTTTGTGCCGTTGCTGTATGTGATTGGTGTGTTGTTGTTGGTGTCCGTATTATTGTTTGGTGTGGGGGCCAAAGGTGCCCAGCGTTGGCTGCAAATTCCCGGTACGCCCAGATTTCAGCCATCGGAATTATTGAAGCTAGTGGTGCCATTAACGGTGGCTTGGTATTTAGCTGGCAGGCCCCGTCCGCCTAGCTTTTTGCACACACTGGCGGCATTTGTCCTGGTGGTGATACCGGTAATGCTCATTGCTAAACAACCCGACTTGGGAACCTCATTGTTAATAGGTGCTTCGGGTGTTTTTGTTATTTTTTTTGGCGGTTTGCTTTGGCGATTTGTTTTGTTAGCTATTGTTGCCGGCACCGCGGCTTTGCCTGCCTTGTGGATGCTAATGCATGATTACCAGAAGCAACGGGTACTGACATTTCTTGACCCAGAGAGTGATCCCCTAGGCGCGGGTTGGAACATCATTCAATCCAAGATCGCGATTGGCTCAGGGGGTTTAATGGGCAAAGGTTGGTTGCAAGGCACACAATCCCATCTTGATTTTTTACCTGAAACGCATACGGATTTTATTTTTGCCGTGCTAGCTGAAGAATTTGGTTTGCTGGGCATTTTATTGCTCATGTTCTTTTATACTTTTATTTTGATACGTGGTTTGATTATCGCAGGTAAGGCTCAGGACCCATTTAGTCGCATGTTGGCCGCTAGTTTAACCTTAACTTTTTTTGTGTACCTTGTAGTAAATATTGGGATGGTTAGTGGTTTGTTGCCAGTTGTTGGTGTGCCCTTGCCCTTGGTCAGCTATGGAGGAACATCAGCGGTAACTTTGATGTTGAGCTTGGGGATGCTGATGTCAATCCGCGCTCAGCGCACATCCAAACGTATGCGGCGAGTCAAATAAAGTGCTGGGCAGTGATAAATATAAGAGGCTGACAAGGACCAATTCCCACCAGTAAGCCTCTGATAATGAAGGCTTAGACATAAATTTTGGGTAATCTTTGCCCCATCCGGGTTATTAATTCATAACCGATAGTGCCAATGTGCGATGCCACTTCATTGGCGTTCAAATCGTGCCCCCAAAAACACACAGGGCTGCCTAGGCAGACGCCACTGAGATCGGTGACATCAATAGTGATCATGTCCATGGATACACGCCCAATAATCGGCGCCCGTTGACCGTTTATCAGCACTGGGGTGCCTGTGCTTGCATGGCGCGGATAGCCGTCGGCATAGCCCATGGCAACCGTAGCGATGATCGAAGGCCGTTGCGCCTTCCATAATTGTCCATAACCCACTGCTTCGCCAACAGCAACCTGACGTAAAGAAATAACCGAAGAATTCAATGACATCACCGGGGTTAGACCCAGATTACTGTCGTGCTCTGCGTCTAACGGCGTGTTGCCATAGAGCATAAACCCAGCCCGGTTCCAGTGGCCATGAGATTCAGGCCAGGCCATGATGGCCGCTGAGTTGGCGAGGCTAAAGGGCATATCTGGTGAGGGCAGATGGCTATGAAAAAGGGCAATCTGTTGACGGGTAAAGTCATTACTCAATTCATCAGCACAGGCAAAGTGACTGGCCATGACGATACCGTTGCACACGTTCGGACTGGCTTGTAGTTTGGCTAACAGTTCCGGTAAACGAAAAGGGGCTAACCCCAAGCGGTGCATGCCAGTGTCCATTTTAGTCCACACTTGCACAGGTTGCTGGAGTTTGGCGTTAACAATGGCGTCAACTTGCCAAGGGTCCTCCACCATCATCCACAAATCTTGCTCTGCTGCGGTAGCTATTTCATCGTCAGTAAAGATGCCCTCGAGTAGTAAAATGGGCTTGTTGATACCCGCTTGGCGCAGTTGCAGTGCTTCTTCGATACAAGCAACGCCATACGCAGGTGCTAGGTCGTCAAGAGCACGGGCACAGGCGACGGCACCATGGCCATAGGCGTCAGCCTTTATAATGGCCATGGTTTTCGACTGTGGCGCGAGCTCACAGGCCCATTGATAATTATTTCTTAGCGCCTGCAAATTTACCTGAATGTGACTAGGGCGAGTCATAACTATTCCTTAGAAATCGTATTTGCCGGCACTGTAGAGCTTGGCCGCTTTTTCCCATATAGGGCCAGGTTTACCATCGCCAACAGGCTTGCCATCGAGGGTGGTTACAGGGGCAATTTCTTTACTGGAGCTGGAAATCCAGATTTCGTCAGCGTTTTCTACTTCGTCCATGGTAATAATGCGTTCTTGCACAGGAATTGAACCATCCTTGCGCAGCACCCCAAGGGCGATTAAGCGGGTAATACCGGGTAGAATCTGCGCATCTAGTGGTGGCGTGATGACGACACCGTCTTTAACGATGTAGGCGTTACAGGCACCACATTCTGTAAGTTCATTGTTGGTATTGTATAACAAGACCTCGCCGTTTCCTTGGGCATGTCCAGCTTGATAGTGCATAACATTACCGAGTAGGGAGATCGACTTGATGTTGCAACGGCGCCAACGTTTATCTTGCATGCTGGACACCTTGTAAGCTTTGACCTTATCACGCTCTGGAATGGGTGCCGGTGGTATGGCCGTAGGCATTGCAAAAACCGTTGGCGCAACACCCTCTGGATAAGGGTGGTGACGAATGGTGTCTGCGCCCCGAGTGACATGCAGGTATAAACCCAATTGTGGTTCGGGGTTGCGCTTGATGAGCTCTTCACAAATCTCGCGCCATTGGTCGTGTCCCCACTTGAGGCCGATTTCCAAAGATGCCAAACCATCGATCATGCGGTCGATATGAGGGCCAAAACCAACCATCTTGCCACCGTAAGAGGGGATCACTTCGTAGATGCCGTCACCGAACAAAAAACCACGATCCAAAGGGGAAATGCGGGCTTCTTCTAAAGGCAAAAATTCGCCATTAAGGTATGCAATCGTCATGTCATTTGTGCTCATATTTAAGGGAGACAGGGTCTCCCAGGTTAGATTGGGATTGAATTAACTGGCTAGCGCTGTCGGCTAACAGCTGTGGAAGTATGCGGTCTTCATCCTGACGCCAGCCACTGCAAAAATGCAATAAAGGGGCTTCGGGACGAACATGCAGCCTTTGTAAGCGCCCCGCTTTAATAGCAGGTTCTACCAAGGGATCGGTTAATAGGGCAACACCAGCGCTTTGCTCAGCCATGGCCATCAAGCCAGCGACTGAGTTACTGGTGTGTAATTTGGGCATTTCGCTCTGGTCTTGAAATAACTGTTGTAAGTGCCTTCCAGGGCCCGTAGTAATAGGGAAGCTAAGAATCGGTAGCAAAGCTAGGTCATGAATTGATGCAACAGGGTGTTGGGCGGCAAATTCAGGTGTGGCCACCCATGACTGAGGATAAGCACAAAGGGGCTGCGTATTGATCGCGCCTTGGCCACTATAAACCATGAAAGCCAGATCCAGTTGATGTTCTTGTAGTTGCTTGTATAAGGACTGGCTCAGGTCGATAGTTAGCTCAAACTGGATCATGGGGTGTTGTTCGCGCCACACCTTCAGTAGATCAGTCAGCCACAAGTGCGCCACGGTGTCAGCGATACCTATACGAAAAATACCCTCTTCTGGCGCCTTATCTTTGAGCTGCGCTTTCATTTCATTGTTGATGGCCACCAAGCGCTCGGCATAGGGCAGTAATTGCATGCCACGGGTGGTCAGTTGTGTACCACTTTGATCCCGTTTGAACAACTTCACGCCTAGCTCTTCTTCTAGGGTGGCAATACGCGCAGAAATAGCGGGCTGCGAGGTGTGTAGTTGAGTCGCTGCTGCGTGAAAACTGCCTAGGGTAGCGACCTTGATAAAGCTGTTTAGATTGCGGATACGCATACTTTTTCGCTCGTTGTCGTTTAGTTTAAAAAGCCAATAGCTTGGCGAATTTCGGCAATAACTGCTATGCCTTCGTTGGGCGCTAGGCCATCCTCAGTGAGTTCATTAAGGCGTGTTACGCCGTCAACACTGCCGAGTCCGGACAAGTAGGCCAACATGGCTTCTGGATCAATACGAGCCAGCAGATCTTCATTGTGCCACACACTTAGGAAGGCTATTAGGCCATATGCGCCCCAGTTAGATACATCCGCTACTAGCAGCTCATCACAGCTTGTGACTGCCGGTACAATGTTAAGTTCCTGTAAGGCGGCAGTGACCTTTCCCATACCTATTTCATTGCCACCATCACCAATAGCGAGAGTGGGGCATTTTGCTTGTTTGATAAAAGTATCAAAACAGGCCGTGCGAAGACTGATGTTTTCGCCACGCATATTGTAGTAACCACCATCAGCTGCTTGACCTGGACGTTCGATTGCTACCACCGCGTCTGGGTTGTAGTGAGCGAGTGCTTGCTGAGCTTCATGTTCACGTTGATCGTGCTGGCCAACTTTAATCTCGTGGGTGCGGTATTTGCTACTTAAGGCGCCAACAATGGGCTGGCCACATACGATAACCGGTTTGGCGCCCAGATATTCAAGGGTCTCGTACAAGGCGATAGCCCCAGCCGGGCCATCGGTTTCGAAGGTATCCACCACAGGAAAGCCGGTGCCAATTAAAATGTAGCCGGTTTTGTCACGTAACAAATTGGCGGCGCGCAAGCAGTAACCCGGTTGCAAAGCGGGTTGTATATTTTGCATGCCACGCAAATTGCGAGCTACCAGAATATTTTCGATAGTTTGGCTTAGTTGTTGCAAGTCTTGTTTCATAGGATTACCCATCAATGGCAGCCAGTTGTGTATTTTGGAAGCGATGGGCTGCCAAAGCGTTTAAGTTGTGCGCGTCGTGGATGTCCACGGCGCAAAATTCCACGGTATTGCCAGGACGTAGCTGAGCCAAACGGGCCGTGTCACGGCTCATCATTGAACCAATCTTTGGATAGCCACCAATGGTTTGTCGGTCATTTAGCAATACGATAGGTTGACCGTCAGCTGGGACTTGAATGGCGCCATGGCAAATGCCTTCTGATAACATTTGGCTAGTACCACAAGCTACGTTCGGACCTTCCAGGCGCATACCCATGCGGTCAGCGCGGTCAGTCATAGTGTAGGTGCTGCTGAAGAACAGTTGTTTTGTTGGGCGATCAAAGAGCGCATGTTGGTAGCCCAGCACCACTTTGAGTCGCACATGGCTAGCGTATTGTGGGCGTAGATTAGGTGGCAGTGTATAACGCTGTAATTGTTTTGTTGGCATGCAGTCTAGGATATCGTGGTCGACTAGTTTGCCACCATTAAGCCCACCAATTTTTTCACGTACCACCGTGCTGCGGCTGCCGAAACTGGAAGGCGTTTGTATGCCTCCAGCAACAGCAACGTAGGTACGGGTACCATGCTGAGCATAAGCTAAGCTGATTTTGCTGCCTGCCTTTACCCTATGGGTGGTCCACAAATCCATGTCGACGCCATCGATTTGTAATGGCATTGTAGCGCCAGCAACCGCAATATACGTGTCAGCCTGGACTTGCAACTGCAAACCGCCAAAGCTTACTTCAATGGCGCAGGCATCCAACTGGTTGCCGAGCAGTCTATTGGCCCATTCAAAGGCTTGCCTGTCTAGGGGGCCGCCAGTGGTAAGGCCGATATTGTGAGCGCCATAACGACCAGCGTCTTGCAATAGGCTCAACAACCCGGGCTGGATAACTTGGATGCTCATGCTATCGGCTCCAGTAAGAGCTGCTCGTCACCACCTTGTTGTAGGAACTCGCTGCGATTAATGGGTTCAAACTTGATCTGGTCGCCAACGTTAACTGGCATGGGAGGATCTTGCTGCGGATTAAACATGGGTGTGGGGCATAGGCCAATGAGGTTCCAGCCGCCAGGAGATTGACTGGGATACACGGCGGTTTGTCGATCGGCAATCGCTACGGCACCTTTGGGCACTTTTAGCCGCGGGGTAGCGATGCGCGGTGCGGCTAATCGTTTGTCAACTTCACCCAAATAGGCAAAACCGGGAGCAAAGCCAATGGCATAAACCTGATAGGCCATGTTGTGGTGCAAAGCAATCGTGTCCTCTATGCTCAGATTAGCCCGCTGGGCCAATAGGGCTAAATCTGGGCCGGATTCTTCAGCATAGTAAACTGGCAAATGAATTAGTTTGCCAGCGCTGGCGGACTCGTCTTGCACTTGCGCCAAAGCTTCTCGCAATAGTCGTTTGACCTGATAGTGATCACCCATCTGGGCATGATAGATAACTAGTAGCGAGGCATATGATGGGACTAGATCTATCAGCAGTGGCCCCATAGAGTGACGCAGGTAGGTGGCACAAGCACCAATTTGAGCCGATGTATGGGCAGCAATGTGATCATTAAAATAAATGATAAAGCTATTTTCGCTGGCTACCTCTATGCGCATGCTGTGCTCCCTTATTGGCTTGCACTGTTGATAAGAGCGCGAATTTCATGGATTGCTGCAATGCCTGCATCGTTATCACCATGCACGCACAGGCTATCCACTTTAAGGTTCAGCACGACACCGGTAGCACTCGTAATAGTGCCAGCTGCAATAAGTTGCTTCACTTGTGCGAGCATGTTGTGGTGATCAAGTACGGCACCAGGTTTGCTGCGAGCCATAAGGCGGCCGTCATCTTCATAAGCCCGATCGGCAAAGGCTTCAAAATACAGATTTAGGCCCAGAGCATCGGCTTCGTCTTGGTGTTGTTGCCAAGCGGCGGTGGCTTGTAGCATGAGCTTAAGGGGCCTATGGTAAGCTGCGACAGCTTGCATCACATTGCTGCGCACCTTGTCATTGGCCATCATGTCATTATATAAGGCGCCATGAGGTTTGACATAAGACAATGACATGTCTTGAGATGAAGCCATGCCATCAATCGCGGCAATTTGATAATGCAGCAATGCTTGTAATTCGGCGTCTGAACAATTCATGCTGCGCCGGCCAAATCCAACCAAATCTGGGTAAGCTGGGTGTGCGCCAATTATTACACCATGTTGTTTGGCCAAGGCGATGGTGTTGCGCATCACCAGTGGATCACCGGCGTGAAAACCACAAGCAATATTGGCTTGGTCAATGTGGGACATTGCCTTGCTGTCCTGACCCATGGTCCATGAGCCGTAGCTTTCGCCGAGATCGCAATTGAGTAGCATAAATGGGCTCCTTACATGATGGCTAAGGTGCTGTTGAGCTTGTCGGTGACAAGCATACAGCCAGGGGCATGGGTAATGCAGAAGGGCGGTTTGGCTTGTTCCACGGCCACTTGCGGTGTCACACCGCAGGCCCAAAATACAGGTACTTCGCCTTCTTTGATGGTGACCGCATCACCAAAATCTGGAGTCTGAATATGCTTAATGCCAATCTGCTCAGGGTCACCAAAATGGACAGGTGCACCGTGGACAGATGGGAAGCGGCTGCATATCTGTATGGCGCGGATGGCATCAGCGGGCTTAAAGGGTCGCATGCTCACCACCATGTTGCCAGCAAACGGGCCGGCAGGTTCGCAGGCAATGTTAGTTCGGTACATGGGCACGTTAACACCTTCGCTGATATTTCGCACTTCGAGGCCGTCGGCAAGTAAAGGTTCCTCGAAGGAGAACGAGCAGCCCAAGACAAAAGCCACCAGGTCGTCACGCCAGTGGTCGCTAATATCGGTGACCTGATCCACTGCTACACCATGTTCGAAAATCCGGTATTGTGGGATGTCGGTACGGATATCTAAATCAGCGCCCAAACTTGTTAAGGAATAATCTCCGGGGGCTTTAGACATGCCAACAATAGGGCATGGTTTGGGGTTGAGCTGACAAAATTTAAGGAAATCATTGGCCCAGTCGGCAGGCAGTATACATAGATTCCCTTGCACGAAACCAGCACATAGACCTGATGTATTAGTGGTCATTTCGCCTTTACGAATGGCATGGCGAAGATCGACGGGGATCTGTTGTTGGTTCATGGTATTTTATCCACCTGTCTGAATTAAAATTGTCTGCTCAGGCTAGCGCTAACTAAGTGCTAAAGTGGGGCTATTTTGCCTCGCTAAGTGGCCTCTGTCTAATCAAATGTTCTATGAATGATAGATAAAAAATGCTTATCAACTGATAGATAATATTATTACAAATAGGTCATATACGGAAGTTTAGGTCGTTATCTACATATAATTGATTGAAAATATTTTTGTTAGGAACTTTTATATTCGGATGGTAATCATATTTACAGAAGCTGTTTGAGCAGTGATTTATTGTTTGCTTTAATGGTTGTACGTGGCGTCGCAATAGGGACTTGGTTGTGAGGTCTATTTCGGGCTATATTATGCTTTATTCTATTCATTCATTATAGAAGCTAATGTTTATCATGATTGTTGATCATCGTTGGCCTTTGTGCCAACAACCATTATTGTGGCTGTTGACCAGCGTTTGGCTATTGGCTATGCCAGTCGCGGCTGATTTTTCACAACAAGCCCAAGTGCAAACTTGGGTGGCGCAACAGCAGGATTTGGGCCATAGCCAGGCGCAGGTACTCGCCTTGTTGCAAAAAGCCCCACGCCAACCAAAAGTGATTCCGGTATTGGTTAAGGCGCCGGAATCAAATTGGGTTTGGACGGATTACCGCCAACGTTTGTTATCTCAACAACGCATTAAGGCTGGAAGAAAGTTTATGCGGCACCATGCTGCGTTGTTGCAAAATGTTGCTCAGACTTACGGCGTGCCTGCTCACTATATAGCAGCGATTGCTGGAGTGGAGACAAATTTTGGTAGTTATACGGGCCGTTTTCCCACATTGGGTACCTTGGCAACTTTGGCTTTTGAGCATCCTCGTAGGCAAACCTATTTTCGCAAGGAGTTGGCTCATTACCTTCGCCTTAGTTACTCGCAAGACTTTGACCCTCTAACCGTGCGTGGGTCACCCGCCGGCGCTATGGGTATGGCGCAGTTTATGCCGTCCAGTTACCAAGCTTATGCAGTAGATGGCGATGGCGATGGCGATATTGATTTATTGACTAGTGTTGCTGACAGTTTAGCGAGCATCGCCAATTACTTAGTACGCCATGGTTGGCAGGGTGAGAAGCCTGTGTGGTTGGCAATAGAGGCGCAGAACCCTATTAATGAGGTGAGTAACAAGCCCAAACCTGGTGGTAAGAGCCTTGCCGCCTGGCAAGCCAAAGGCATTCGTTTGGTAACACCTTTGGCCGAATTGGAGCGCAACAAGGTAGAATACCGTTTGTACCCATTTACCACCCACGCCGAAACAGAATATATATTGGCAACAGGTAACTTTTACGCCATAACCCGATATAATCATTCCCTTTGGTATGCGCGCTTGGTAGCCGAGCTGGCTGATGCCATTAATAAGTAAATGCAATAGGCAAACACAGTGCAGAAAAAAAGCATGAAATCGAGTTATAGGTTGGCCTTTTTGTTGGTTGTGGTGGGTTTGATCAGTGCCTGCAGTACCAGTACCAAGCTGACCCCTAGTGGTAATAAAAAAAGTGCGGGTACGCGTTACAGTATCAAGCATGATCATGGCCCTACACAGCACGTTGACATGTCAGGTATGGCTGATGCTGTACCTCGGGTTGAAGCCCATAGTCGAGGGGGCAATAAGTCCACTTATGAGGTTTGGGGTAAGCAATACCATGTGATGCCATCCAGTATTGGTTTTACTCAGCGCGGCTTGGCTTCGTGGTATGGGAAAAAGTTTCATGGACACTTAACCTCTAATGGTGAGACCTATGATATGTATGCCATGAGTGCAGCCCATAAAAACTTGCCGTTACCCACCTATGCACGCATTACCAACTTAGAAAACGGTAAAATTGTGATTGTGCGAGTCAATGACCGTGGGCCTTTTCATGGTGACCGAGTGATTGACTTGTCATATGCCGCGGCCAGCAAACTGGGTTATCGTAAAAAAGGTGTGGCCAAGGTGTTGGTAGAGGCTATTGATGCTTCCACATGGAGTGTGGCTAGTGAGCAGTCACTGCGCCGTTCGCGTCAACAAGGTAATACTCAAGTTGTTGTCCAGCCATTGCCCCAGGTACAAGTCCAGTCGGCCCAGCCAAAGGTTGCCCAAAGTGCGACTCTCGTGACCAATGGCATGACGAGTAAGCAGGCAACGCGCGCCCACGGTTTTTACATACAGGTAGCGGCCTTGTCCAAGGTGAGCTCGGCTGTTGGCCTAGGTGATAAGCTTAAGAATCAGTTAAATCGACTGGATGTGTTGGTTGAACAAGCGACCGATGGTAGCTTATATCGGGTCATAATCGGTCCCATCAGTGATAGAAATAGTGCCCTGTTGTTGGGCCAGAAAGTGGTCGACTTAGGCTTTAGTAAGCCTTTGTTGTTGTTACCCTAATTGATTCTTGATGGCTGTGGTATAATCGCCCGCCACAAACCATACACCAATTTGAGTGGAGTGTAAGAAACATGAGAATGCCAACTAGAGGCTTTGTTGTACTTTTGTTAGCCATGATGGCCAGTTTGTCTTGGGCAGCAGCACTAGTCCCTCAAGCACCTAAACTAGCAGCCAATGCCTATGTGCTAATGGATGCTGATACTGGGCATATTATTGTTGAGAACAATGCCGATGAAGTCCTAGCGCCGGCGAGTCTTACCAAGATGATGACGGCCTATATACTGGCTTATGAAGTGGCCACAGGGAATGTTTCACTAGCTGATGAGGTCCGCATAAGCGAAAAGGCCTGGCGGACAGAAGGCTCGCGCATGTTTATCCAAGAAGGCAAGTTTGTCTTATTGGAAGACCTAATGCGTGGTGTCATTATTCAGTCAGGTAACGACGCGAGTGTGGCCGTAGCTGAACACCTGGCTGGCAGTGAAGAGGCTTTTGCTGACTTGATGAATCAACATGCCGATCGTTTGGATATGACGAATACGCGTTTTCACAATGCCACGGGCTTGCCCGCAGAAGGTCACTTGACGACAGCGCGTGATCTAGCCATTTTGGCACAAGCGATTATCAATGATTACCCGGATCATTATAAAGTGTATTCCGAGAAAGAATTTACCTTTAATAAAATCCGTCAACCTAATCGCAATAAACTGTTGTGGCGCGACAGTACCGTAGATGGTTTGAAAACTGGTCATACGCAAGCCGCTGGTTATTGCTTGGTTGCGTCTGCGAAGAAAGACGGTCAACGTTTAATATCGGTGTTGTTAGGTGCCAAGAGTACAGAGTCACGAGCTCAAGAAAGCCAGAAATTGCTGACCTATGGTATGCGCTTTTTTGAATCCCACACCTTATATGACGCTGGTGAAAAACTGCAACGCGTGCGGGTTTGGGGTGGTGAAAGTGATTATATCAATCTGGTGCTGGCCGATACCATGTATGTGACCGTGCCGCGCGGCCAAGCCAAAAACTTACAGGCCAGTATAGAAATCAATCCAGAGATTGAGGCTCCAGTAGTGGCCCAACAAACACTGGGCAGTTTGCAGGTTTCCTTGGATGGTGAAATCATAGCCC
>JAAERS010000067.1 GCA_024230095.1 Gammaproteobacteria bacterium
ACTTCGAAAGCCAAGTTACTAAAAAAACCATGGTGCACGAGCAGTTGGTACACCTATTCCGCGGTTTCCGCCGCGACGCTCACCCCATGGCCATCATGTGTGGTGTTGTTGGCGCCCTATCCGCCTTCTACCATGACACCTTGGACATTAGTGACGAAGCACACCGTGAGGAGTCCGCTCTGCGCTTGATTGGCAAAATGCCTACACTGGCGGCCATGTCTTACAAGTACTCCAACGGTCAGCCATTTATGTACCCTCGCAATGACCTGAATTACAGCGAGAATTTCTTGCACATGATGTTTGGCAATCCTTGCGAAGAAAGCAACATCGATCCTGTACTGGCCCGCGCCATGGACAAGATCTTTATGCTACACGCCGACCACGAACAAAATGCGTCCACCTCGACAGTACGCCTGGCAGGCTCTTCTGGTGCCAACCCATTTGCCTGCATTGCCTCTGGCATTGCCGCCCTATGGGGCCCCGCTCACGGCGGCGCTAACGAAGCCGTATTGGACATGCTAGAAGAAATCGGTGATATTTCCAATATCGACACCTTTGTCGCCAAGGCAAAAGACAAAAATGATCCTTTCCGCCTTATGGGCTTTGGCCACCGTGTTTACAAGAATTTTGACCCACGCGCCAAAGTGATGCGTCAAACCTGTGACGAAGTGCTTGACCTGCTCGGCATCGAAGACGATCCACTTCTCCAGATTGCCAAGCGCTTGGAACAGATTGCTCTGGAAGACGAGTACTTTATCCAACGCAAACTATATCCAAACGTTGATTTCTACTCCGGCATCATTCTCAAGGCGATTGGTATTCCTACCACCATGTTTACGGTTATCTTTGCCATGGCTCGGACCGTAGGCTGGATCGCCCATTGGCACGAAATGCATAGTGGCCCATACCGTATCGGTCGCCCTCGCCAGTTATACACAGGGGAAACCACTCGCGAGTACCCAAAGAAGTAGCTTAGCAAAGCACCATAATAGCGCACGCACTAGACTGCCAAGCGCTCGTATAAAAGCCACCTACGGGTGGCTTTTTTTGATCTCGCCCCCTTCTTTAAAACGTAATACCAACCCCAGCCCGACACTGGGCCCTTTATTGCACTACAACCTCGATATTGGCACAACACTTGCTTCATCTGGGCAATTCCGAAAGTTGTGCCGTTTTAGTGCATTTCTGAAGAGTAAACGCACCAAAAAAACACCCTACAAAACCAACCCGCACCACCATGGTGCATTTATAACAACGGGAGCATATTGTGGAATCAATAAGCAGTGCAGTCGCCACATTAGCACAGAGTTCGAATACTCTATTTATCTTGATTGGCGCCATCATGGTACTAGCCATGCATGCCGGTTTCGCTTTTTTAGAAGTAGGCACGGTTCGCCATAAAAACCAGGTTAACGCCCTAGTTAAAATAATTACCGATTTCGCCGTTTCTTGCCTAACTTACTTCTTTATTGGCTACTGGATCGCGTACGACCAAACTTTCTTTGGTAATGCTGCTGATCTGAGTGCCGACAATGGCTACTCGCTAGTGAAGTTCTTCTTTCTAATGACGTTTGCCGCCGCCATACCCGCTATCATTTCCGGCGGCATTGCTGAACGAGCCCGCTTTTGGCCCTTATTGCTTGCCGCAGCTCTATGCGTAGGTTTTGTATACCCGCTTTTTGAAGGTATTGCCTGGAACGGAAACTACGGCTATCAAGCATGGCTTGAGGCTGAATTTGGCTTTGCATTCCACGATTTTGCTGGGTCCATTGTGGTGCATGGTGTCGGCGGCTGGATCGCTCTAGTAGCTGTTCTGCTACTTGGCAACCGTGCGGGCCGCTACAAAAATGGCCGAGTAACGGCTTTTGCACCCTCTAGCATTCCATTCCTTGCCTTAGGCGCTTGGATCTTGACCATCGGTTGGTTTGGTTTTAATGTTATGTCGGCGCAAACTCTGGACGGCATTAGCGGGCTAGTTGCCGTAAACACCTTGATGGCTATGGTAGGCGGCACTATTACGGCGCTTATCGTCGGCAAAAATGACCCAGGCTTTGTACATAACGGCCCCCTAGCTGGCCTAGTTGCCGTGTGTGCTGGCTCAGACCTAATGCACCCCATTGGTGCACTCTTTGTCGGCGCCATCGCCGGTGCACTTTTTGTGTATGCCTTCATTCTCACCCAAAACCGTTGGCAAATCGACGACGTATTAGGTGTTTGGCCATTACACGGACTATGTGGCGTATGGGGTGGTATTGCCGCTGGTATATTTGGCCTTGAAGCCTTTGGTGGTTTAGGCGGCGTCAGCTTTATAAGCCAGCTGATCGGCACTCTAACAGGCATAGCGGTAGCTGTGATTGGCGCATTTATCGCCTATGGTGCTGCCAAGAAACTCATTGGATTGCGCCTCACCGAAGAGGAAGAATTCAATGGCGCAGACCTGTCGATTCATAAGATCGGCGCCACCTCTATGGACTAAATGACCTAGGCATTAAAAAAGAGCAGTGGCTGAAGCCATCTGCTCTTTTTTTGTGTCTGCCGCTGGGGTTTTAAAAAATAACCAGACGACAATTCCAAACTACCAATTTAATTGCAGGGCAAACCCTCCCTAGAATACCTGGTGTCTAATCTCATAGCAGTAATGAATCTTCTTGTTGCGAGCAAAGTCCCGGGCAATCGTCTTATCACTAATATCAATCACTTGATTGTACATAGTGACCTTCTCATCCAAAGCAAATTTTCGATAATTGGTAGAAAATATTAAGGTTCCGCCTTCAGCTAGCAAACCCATGGCTTGCTTGATCATCCAAACATGGTCTCGCTGCACATCTAGCACACCTAGCATACGCTTCGAATTTGAAAACGTGGGCGGGTCAAGAAATATCAGATCGTACTTACCAGTATGGGTTTTGCCATGATGCCGCAAGAATTCCATACAATCTGCTTGTTCTAGTTTATGAAGCCCTTCACTATAACCATTAACGGCAAAATTCTTGCGTGCCCAGCTCTGGTAGGTAGCCGACATATCCACGCTTAGACTATTCTTGGCCCCACCTTTAATCGCATGTACTGTCGCACTGGCGGTATAACAGAATAGATTTAAGAAGCGCTTACCTGCCGCTAATTTTTGAATACGCATACGTACTGGACGGTGATCCAAAAATAACCCGGTATCCAGATAGTCCGTCAAATTGACTAACAAACGACAGCCGTCTTCCGTTACCTCAAAGTAATCACCACCTTGATTCAAAGCTTGGTATTGCTGCTTACCTGACTGCTGCTTACGTTGTTTTAATACGATACGTTGTTCAGGGATGCCTGTAGCTTGTGGCAATGCTAACATTATCTCTTGCAGGCGGTGGGCGGCTCGCTCTGGGTCCACCTTGGCCGGTGGCGCATATTCCTGCACATGGAGCCAGTTATCATAGACATCCACTGCCACCGCATACTCTGGCATGTCAGCATCATACAAACGATAGCTGCTAATATTCTCTTGCTTTAGCCAGCCTTTAAGTTGCTTCGCATTCTTTTTAATACGATTGGCAAACATCTGGGCCCCTTCGCTTAGCGACTGCAAAGGAATCACCCCATCTTTTTCTCGACGATCATCAAAATGGTTGTTGGCAGAAATATCAAACAATAGTAGTTGGCTCTTAATAGCCCCGTTATAAAAACTGTAACGCTTATGGGAGCGCAACCCTACCGCCTTACCTAACTCGGGGTTCCCTGTAAATACTGCCAATTGCCAGCCTTGAAACAATTGACTTACCCGTTCACCCAAGTGCTGATAAAGATATTGTATATCCGCAACTTCACTGAGACGGGCCCCATAAGGAGGGTTGGTAATGATCAGGCCTGATGCAAGGTCGGCTTTGTGTGTTAATGGTTTCAACTCTTGTAACTGACGATGGCTAACTCGAACAAACTCTCCTACTCCGGCTTGTTTGATATTTTCGCGACTTTGTGAGATGGCTTTAGGCATACCATCATAGCCATGAATTTCAGCACTAAATGCAGCCTCACCTGCTTCACGGCGAGCTTCCGCATCATGCCACAAGCTTTGCCACAGTTCTTTGTCATGTTGTGCCCAGGTTTGTAGGCCAAAGCGCCAACGCAAAAGCCCTGGTGCCGTATCCGTGGCCATTAAAGCCGCTTCAATCAGAAATGTACCCGAACCACACATAGGGTCAATCAGTGGTTTCCCTTCAATGGCCAATTGTGGCCAACCAGCACGGAGTAGTAGCGCGGCTGCCAAATTTTCCTTTAGCGGCGCCATACCACCATCTTGACGATAACCACGACGATGCAGGCTGTCACCAGATAAATCAATACTGATACGCGCCCGTCCCTTATTCACGAACACATTGATGCGGATATCAGGATCTTGCTTAGCAATATTAGGACGCTCTAGACCCGCATCGCGAAACTGGTCAACAATAGCGTCTTTTACCTTCAAAGCACCAAAGTGCGTATTATCAATACCACGCATACGGCCAGCATAATCTACCAATAAGGTTTGCTCACTACGCAAGTGCTGTTGCCAATCAACCTCCGTTATTGCCTTGTAAAGATCGTCTGGGCTATCAACACGCGACTCGTGAACCAATAACAAAATACGGTTAGCCAACCGGCTCCACAAGCAAGCTTTATAGCCTATAGCAAGCTCACCTTCGAAAAACACACCGCCCTGAGCCAGCTTTGTATGTTGAGCTCCCAAAGTAACCAACTCTTGCTCAAGAATAGGTTCAATAGCCTTAGGACAGGTTGCAAAATAGGCGTGATTCA
>JAAERS010000068.1 GCA_024230095.1 Gammaproteobacteria bacterium
GCCAGAGCCAGAGCCAGAGCCAGAGCCAGAGCCAGAGCCAGAGCCAGAGCCAGAGCCAGAGCCAGAGCCAGAGCCAGAGCCAGAGCCAGAGCCAGAGCCAGAGCCAGAGCCAGAGCCACAAGCCGAACCAAAACTGGTAGTGGAAGAAAAAAGCGTCCCCTTAATAAAGCAGGACACGAGCATTGTTATTAGTGGGAATACAGGAACAGCGGCCGAGATGGTCGAGGCCTCACCTAGTGCAGATACATCGCCAGTTACGGTGAATTCTCAGGCAAAAGCGATTATTAAAAAGGCGGAAAAATCAGCTAAGGTACCGGTAACTTTGGTACCGCAAACAGGTGTGTTACCTACTGATCGGGTCGAATTGTGGTTGGCTCAAGCTGAAATAGCTATGCGCAGGGATCATCTAACCACGCCTGCTAGTAATAATGCTTACGCTTTTTATATTCGTGTTTTAATGCAGGATGAGACTAACCAGAAAGCCATGCAAGGGTTAGAGCGCATTGTGCAGAGATACTTGCAATTGGCCAAAAATAGCCATAAAAAAGGTAAACGTAAGCAAGTACAGTTGTTTTTGAACCGTGCTAATAAAGTGGTGCCTGGGCACCAGGAGGTGGCTCAGATTAAACGGCAGTTAGCTAAGTCTAAGCCGCCCCAGGCAACAAAAAAGTCAGCGCCTAAAGTTACGAAAAAAACCAAAAAAATAACTCAGGTCGTTAAATATAAACCTATTCAAAGCCAAGCTCAGTCGGTGCTTGATGCACCAGAAGGCATGCAGCGACAACGAATATTAATTCCGACTGACGCTCTACAGAATGAAGCGCCGGCGTTGGCCATATATTTGCGTAGTTTGGCGAGACAGGTTGAACAGGTCGATGGACGCTTGTATATCATCGCCCCCAAAGACAAGCAGATACGTTGGGTATATGGGCTGTTAAACGGTACAAATCCAAACTATAGAATTCGGGCTAATATTAAGCATAAGTCCCCAGCGGCGGTTGAAATCATGTATCAGTCACAAGAGCCTATACTTGATGTTTTTCATTAGTAACCGCATATACAAGATTATACGGACAAAGAACAAGGACATGATATGGTTAACTGGCGACAGGGATTGGGCAATCTAAAGGAAGATTACTATGATGACCGCCATTGGTTATGGCGCATTGTGGCAATTGGGTTAAGTTTGTATCTATTGGGTTCCCTGGTGTTGGGGATAATGTGGAACCAAAAACCGGATTTACCTAGTCCACCCAAGGCCGGGTCGGTCACTGGTATTGCGACCACTCAGGCGTTACTGGGATTGGGGAATACCCTATTAGACAAGCCAGGTGGTTTTTTGAGTAATGATGTTGGCCTGCCTGGTGTGTGGATGGATAACGTGCCTAACTGGGAGTATGGTGTGCTAATCCAGATGCGTGATTTAAGCCGCGCACTGCGTAAAGATTTCAGCCGCTCACAGTCACAATCAACAGAAGACCGTGATCTAGCCGTGGCCGAACCGCAATTTAACTTTGATAATGAAAGCTGGATGTTACCCGCCAGCGAAAGTGAATATCGTCGAGGGATCGAAGCGCTCCAGTCTTATCATGATCGTTTAAGTGATAGTCAGCAGTCGCAAGCGCAATTCTACGCCCGTGCCGATAACCTCACGCGTTGGTTGGCCGATGTGGAGACACGTTTGGGTAGCCTGTCACAGCGTCTAAGCGCCAGTGTCGGGCAAAAGCGGATCAATACTGATTTGGCGGGTGACAGTGCTGCCACCCAATCCACCTTTGCCGATGCTGAGTTAGAAATAAAAACAGCTTGGTCGGAAATAGACGATGTTTTTTATGAAGCCAGAGGAGCAAGTTGGGCGCTAATCCAATTGTTGCGAGCTGTGGAAGTGGATTTTGCTGCTACCTTGCGAAAGAAGAATGCCTTGGTGAGCCTGCGTCAGATTATTCGTGAGCTTGAGGCGACGCAAGAAACTGTGTGGAGTCCCATTATCTTAAATGGTTCTGGTTTTGGTTTGGTGGCCAACCACTCTTTGGTGATGGCATCTTACATATCCCGAGCGAATGCGGCCATCATTGATCTGCGTGAATTACTGACGCAGGGCTAATGCTTTGATCATGGTTTACGGGAATTAAAAAAGGGTCGCTTAAAGCGACCCTTTTTCTTGCAGTCTCAAAGCGTGTTATTACTTGCTGGCCTGGTAGGCCGCCGCCGCTTCTACAATCTTGGCGCGAGCAGCGTCAGCATCTTCCCAGCTTTCTACTTTCACCCACTTGCCTTTTTCTAGGTTTTTGTAGTTCTCAAAGAACTCTTTGATCTGGTTGCGTAGCAATTCAGGCACATCGTTTATATCCTGAACGTCATTGTAGGCTTGGGTGAGTTTTTCGTGGGGCACAGCTACCAGTTTGGCATCTTCGCCCCCCTCGTCGGTCATGTTCAATACGCCCACAGGGCGACAACGGATCACGCTGCCTGGTACCACCGGGTAGGGTGTTACCACTAACACATCAAGGGCGTCACCATCGTCGGCCAGGGTGTCGTTGATGTAGCCATAATTGGCTGGGTAGAACATGGGGGAAGCCATAAAACGGTCAACGAATAGGGCGTCACAGTCCTTTTCGATTTCGTACTTAACAGGGTCACTGTTAGCTGGGATTTCTATTACTACGTAAATGTCGTTTGGCAGGTCTTTGCCAGCGGGGATTTGACTGAAGCTCATGGTCATCTCATCTATGTATTATCAGGGTTAATCAAAAGTCATGTGTTGAATTGGCGCCGATTATACTGTTTGTATAGGCCTGGCGCCAATGGGACAAAAGTCTTGCTGTTGCCGTACTTATTAATGATCTTATTACTTATGGTAAGTGTCGACCCGTTCGACTTCTTCACGAGAGCCGAGTATTACCGGCACACGTTGGTGAATTTGTTCTGGCACCACATCCATGATTGGTATACGTGTGGTGCTGCTGGCACCGCCGGCTTGCTCAATTAAGAAGCTCATAGGGTTGCCTTCATACATAAGACGCAGCTTGCCCGGCTTGTTGGGTTCGCGGTTGTCGAAAGGATACATGAAAATACCGCCGCGAGTTAATATGCGGTGTACTTCTGCCACCATCGAGGCCACCCAGCGCATATTGAAACGTTTGCCTATAGGGCCCTCCTCACCTTGCAGTAAGTCAGCGACATAATTTTGCATGCTGGGTTCCCAAAAACGTTGGTTAGACATATTAATGGCAAATTCCTGCGTCGCTGCTGGGACTTGGACTTGTGTATGAGTTTGGTAGAAGTCGCCGTCATAGTCCAGCGCGTAAACATCAACGCCTTGACCGGTGGTTAAAACTAAAGTGATAGCTGGGCCATAGAGTACATAACCGGCTGCCACTTGCTGGTTGCCCGCTTGCAAGAAGTCATCCATGGTGACTTGGCTGCCAGGTTTGGTGGTTGGCAAAATAGAAAAAATGGTGCCTACGGAAACATTAATATCGATGTTGGAGCTGCCGTCAAGGGGATCAAAAGTAACCAGATAGCGGCCTTCATCGCCACCACCGATGATATCGTCTTCTTCTTCCGAGGCTATGCCTGCAACATGGCGGTTATTGAGTAGGCTTTTTTTGAGTAAAGCGTTGGCCACAACGTCCAGCTTCTTTTGCACCTCACCTTGCACGTTTTCTGATGATTCGCTGCCATATACACCACTTAATGCGCCGCCACGTAGTTTGCCACCAATGCTTTTGCAGGTGGCGGCAATAGTGCCTATGACTTCTTTTAGTTGTGGGTCGATATCAGCTTGTTTGAGAGCATCGTGCAGGTTCAGCATGCGGATTAAATGTCCTTTCTGGGAGAGCAGAATTTATGACTGGAAAATTAAGCGCGAATTATAAGCCAAAAAACGTCCCAAGTCTTGGTATTCGTTGGTACAATGACATTTTTAGACCTAGTTGTAGGTATTCACATGGCACTATTGTTGCAACCGCCTAAAGTGGTGACGCTGGCACTGACCGGTGCATCTGGTGCACCCTATGCATTACGTTTTTTGCAGTGCCTGATACAAGCCGGATGTGAGGTCAATATTTTGCTCTCAAGCGCAGCCCAAGTGGTGTTGGCGACGGAAACAGATTGGCAGTTGCCGACTGATAAGCAGGCGCAAAAAGCCTATTTCTGTGAGCGTGCAGGTGCGCAAGAAAACCAAGTACGGGTGTACAGCAAGCAGCAATGGATGGCGCCAGTCGCTTCCGGCTCGGGTGCGGGTGACGTGATGGTGATTTGCCCATGCAGTATGGGAAGTTTGTCGGCGATTGCCAATGGGGCTAGCGATAACCTCATTGAGCGGGCGGCTGATGTCCATTTAAAGGAGCGTCGACCCTTAATTCTGGTGCCTCGAGAGGCCCCTTACAATGAGCTGCACTTGGAACATATGCTGAAGCTGACGCGCATGGGCGCATTGGTAATGCCTGCCAGTCCCGGTTTTTATCATCACCCTCAAAGTGTGGATGACATGGTCGATTTCATTGTGGCCCGTATGCTGGACCAGCTATGCTTGCCGCAGAATATGGTACCTCGGTGGGGTGCCGATGGCGCTTGAGCCAGAATTTGCGTGTCGTCCAGGGTGTGCTGCTTGCTGCATTGCGCCTTCTATCAGTAGCCCGATCCCGGGCATGCCACAGGGCAAACCTGCTGGCCAAGTTTGTATTCAGCTAGACCAACATGGTCTGTGCCGTCTTTATGGTGAGGCGGCAAGGCCGGCTGTTTGTGAGCATTTTTTGGCGACCTCAGATGTCTGTGGGGAAACGGCTAGCCAGGCCTTGCAGCTGTTAGCCCGCCTGGAATTTTTATCGCGGGTTGACTAGCTATAGAACTCACTACTTCAGGCAGATAAAGATTTCTAGTTGCACGGTGTGATCGGCTATGCCTATTTTGTTAGATTTTAACCAAATGGCTGCGTTAAAGCGGTGATTTGCGCTATAATTGGCTGTTCTAAATAGGCTTGCTTGCGCTGTCACATAAAGTCAGGGTTGCGGCGCCACACAACAGAGATATATTGGGAGTAATGAATGTCCGTACTTGAGTATATGCACACCTTAGGGCAACAGGCTAGAGCTGCAGCTGCAGACCTAGCACAAGCCCCTACCGCAAAGAAAAATGCGGCGTTGGTGGCCATGGCATCAGCCATGGATGCAGCTCGTGCGGACCTGCTTGCCGCCAATACCAAAGATTTGCAGGCCGGTAAGGCCAATGGTTTAACTGATGCCATGTTGGATCGTTTGCGCATTGATGATGCTGGTATCGACGCTATGATGGAAGGCTTGCGGCAGGTTGCAGAGTTGGCTGATCCGGTGGGTGAAATTACGGATATGAGTTATCGCCCCACCGGTATTCAGATTGGCAAGATGCGTGTGCCCCTTGGCGTAATTGGCATTATTTATGAGTCGCGTCCTAATGTTACCATTGATGCCGCTAGTTTGTGTTTGAAA
>JAAERS010000069.1 GCA_024230095.1 Gammaproteobacteria bacterium
AACCGAGCTAACGATCCCAGCGCTGAGTAACCATAGGCCGCGATTGTCGGCCTATGCGCTTATGTAATGGTGGGTCGTGGCCGACTCGAACTCCTGACCAATTGTTTAAAAGCCAACTGCTCTACCAACTGAGCTAACGACCCAAATTTTTACTATGTATTTTACAAGTCTAGCAACTTGATTTCGCTCTATCTAACTGAGCAAAAATGGCGGAGGAGGAGAGATTCGAACTCTCGGTGGGGTATTAGCCCACGACGGTTTTCAAGACCGTTGCATTAAACCACTCTGCCACCCCTCCGCAGAGGTGGCGTATAATAAACCATTCTCTTAAAGAGTCAATAGTAGAGACCCAAAGTTTATGAAAAAATGTGCTTTTTTTAGCCCTAGCAAAGTCTATTCAACATATTAATAATAAACAATAAAATGAGCACCGTGGTATGCTCCCATGAGTAGCAAATAAACGAGCCGTGAGAATGAACAAAATTGCCCTGAACAGCTTTCTTGAAGAACATTTTCCTCAAATTAACAAAGTTGGAATCGTCCACGCAGTAAGCGATCAAGAAGTCATATTCAAGCTTATACCTGATGACACCCATTTACGTCCTGGCAATACTATTTCTGGTCCAACGATGATGGCTCTTGCCGATGTCACCGCTTACGGCGTCATTCTCAATCGTATCGGCCCTAAGGCCCTAGCAGTAACAACTAACCTAAACATCAACTTTCTACGCAAACCAGAAGCCGACATACCCATGTTTGCCAAAGGCAGTTTGCTGAAGTTGGGAAAACGTTTAGCCATTTGTGAAATTGCCATTGAGCAAGACAACCCTAAGGCGACAGAGCCGACTCTGGTAGCCCATTGCACCTGTACCTATTCTATCCCGCCACAAACCTGACAATGAGCGAGCTTGGGCAATCCAAAACTGCGCCACACAGCTGTTAAACCATCAAACATCATTAGCTTGCCAACCGGTGAGTCACCTACGCCAGCCAACAGTTTGACCGTTTCTAACGCTTGCATAGCGCCAATAACACCCACAATAGGCGAGATCACACCATTGGCAGCACACGTGGCATCAAGATTGCCAACTTGATGGTGTAAGCAGGCATAGCAAGGCGACGCCTCCTGTCGCGCATCAAATACACTAAGCTGCCCCTCAAAACGAATAGCAGCCCCCGAGACCAAGGGAGTTTTAGTTTGCCAACATGCCTCATTCAATGCACTGCGGGTATTTTGATTGTCACTACAATCCACTACCACATCAGCACTTGCTACCTGTTGAGACATCACTTCTCCGGACAGGCGCTGCTGTATGCAAGTAATTTCAATGTCACTATTCAAACGAGTGATGCTAGCCG
This sequence comes from Gammaproteobacteria bacterium, assembly GCA_024230095.1. GTDB lineage: Bacteria > Pseudomonadota > Gammaproteobacteria > Pseudomonadales > Balneatricaceae > Njordibacter. Next base: position 1,360 of record JAAERS010000069.1, read on the forward strand.
CGGCTGAATGCACCTTGGCCTGATCGACGGTATCTTCTGCGTGAACTATTTGGCGCTGTAGATTACTAAAATCCACCACGTCATCATCCACCAGCACCAAATGCCCCACCCCAGCTGCTGCCAAGTACATGGCTACAGGGCTGCCCAACCCCCCTACACCGACAATCAATACCGAGGCATCAAGTAAGGCTTGCTGGCCGTCATAATCAAATTCTGGCAGCATAATTTGGCGACTGTAGCGTAATAGCTGATCATCGTTCATCATTACAATTTCTTCATGTTGCGGCACCTAGTCACTTTTGCTAGCCGCCTTCTGGCCTAATGTAATACGCTCTCGCTGGCCGTAATCTAGCTCAGTCTGCACCTGATTAAACCCCCACGCAAGCAGGATCTCTCTCACTGCTTGACCCTGATCACAACCATGTTCCAAGAACAGCCAACCCTCAGGCAATAGACGCTCCATAGCCTGCTCGGCAATCAGTTTAATATCCGCCAAACCAGCGTCTGCAGCCACTAAGGCTGACAAGGGCTCAAAACGCACATCACCCTGTTGCAAATGCGCATCTTGAGAGTCGATATAAGGTGGATTGCTAACAATACAGTGCCAGCCAGGCGCCACTGCCAGAGCCCAATTTCCTTGCTCAAAGCGGGCATTGTGAATGCAGTTCAAGCGGGCATTAGTTTGAGCTAAGGACACCGCATCACAGTTGTATTCCACTCCGAGCACCTGCCAGCTTGGATGTTCTCCGGCCAAGGCTAAGGCAATGGCTCCTGTGCCCGTTCCTAAATCCAACAATTGACATTCTTTCGGCCAAGATTTGGATAACACTAATTCAACCAGCAGCTCCGTTTCTGGGCGCGGTATCAAAGTGGATGAATCGGTTTGCAGTGTTAAGTTCCAAAAGCCCTGCGTGCCGACAATGTAGGCTACAGGCTCGCCCTTTGAGCGCCGTTCTACGGCCTGCTGAAACTCAGGCCAAGCTTCTTCAGGCAGGGGCTTTTCAGGCCAAGCGTAAAGGCTAGCTGAGCTACAACCCAGCACATGAGTAAGCATGATTTCGCAGTCTATAACAGGACTTTCTCCTGCCATTAGCTGTTTGCGCGCCCAGGCCAGCGCCTGCTCACGTGTCGGTATCATATTAGCTTTCGTTGTCACTCAAAGCGGCCAACATGTTGGCTTGATGCTCGTTAATCAGCGGCTCCACTACACAGTTTACATCGCCTTCCATAATTTCAGACAAACGGTACAGTGTCAGATTGATACGATGATCAGTCACACGACCCTGGGGGTAGTTATAGGTACGAATACGCTCAGAGCGATCGCCACTACCCACTAGACTCTTACGCTGATCTGCCTGCACGGCGGCAGCCGCATCCTGAGCACTAGTTAAGAGCTTAGAAGCCAGCAACGACATGGCTTTCGCCTTGTTTTTATGCTGTGAACGCTCATCTTGGCATTCCACCACTACCCCAGATGGGATATGCGTAATACGAATCGCCGAATCGGTCTTGTTAACGTGCTGACCACCCGCACCGGAGGCACGAAATGTGTCGATCCGCAAATCGCCCTTATTAATATCAACATCTTCCACCGACTCCGCTTCAGGCATGACAGCCACAGTACAAGCGGAGGTATGGATACGCCCTTGGGATTCCGTGTCTGGCACACGCTGCACGCGATGTGCGCCTGACTCAAACTTTAAGCGCGAATAAACATCATTACCCACCATGCGAGTAATAATTTCACGGTAGCCGCCATGCTCGCCTTCATTCGCACTGATCACTTCAACCCGCCAACCCATCTGTTCCGCGTAACGCCCATACATACGATAGAGGTCACCAGCAAAAATAGCCGCTTCGTCCCCACCGGTGCCAGCACGAATTTCCAAGAAGGTATTGTGACCATCATTAGGGTCTTTGGGCAACAGCAATTTCTGCAGATCCAATTGCAACTCTTCCTGACGCGCCTTACCGGCCAATAACTCTTCTTGAGCCATGGCCTTCATTTCAGGGTCGTCTTCTGCCAACATCAAGGCGGCTTCTTCCATATCTTCTTGCAACTGCGCATATTCAGAATACAGCTTCACCACATCTTCTAATTCGGCATATTCCTTTGAATAAGCACGAAATTTATCCTGATCCATAATCACTTCGGCCTCACCCAACAGGGCTTCCAGCTCTTCGTAACGATCTTTCAGATGGTCCAACTTTGCTTGTATAGAGGCTTTCATAACTTACTTATTTAACTCGTATATGTCCTGCACCGCTTGCAAGCCATGTTCTTTGTCTTCAATGCTGGCTTGCTTCAAATAAATGGTGGGGCCATGCATCATTTTATTACTCAGGTCGCGAGCCAAACGCTGCATTACCTGCTCCACGGGTTGTCCTTTTTCGAGACTAGCCAAGGCTTTGTCCAGTTCGGCATTGCGAATAGATTCCATTTTACTGCGAAACTCACGAATGGTGCTTACCGCATCCAGCGCTTTTTCTTTCTGCAAAAAGGCATCAATGCCATGGTCTATAATTTCTTCTGCTGCTTGCGCTGCTTCTTGACGCGAACGCATACCTTCTTCTATAACGCCTTTTAAATCATCAACGGTATACAAATAAACATCATCCAATTCATCCACTTCAGCTTCAATATCACGCGGTACCGCGATATCAACCATAAACATCAACCGGTGCTTACGCTGCTTAAGGGCGCTCTCGACAACCCCCTTACCTAAAATGGGTAACTGACTAGCTGTTGATGAAATAACAATATCCGCTTCAGCTAAGTGATCAGGAATATCCGACAACAACATGGCTTTAGCATTAAATTCGGCCGCCAGATTTTCGGCCCGCTCCAAAGTTCGATTGGCTACCATCAAATGCTTTACACCCGCTTCGCGCAAGTGCCTAGCTACCAGCTCAATGGTTTCACCAGCGCCAATCA
>JAAERS010000070.1 GCA_024230095.1 Gammaproteobacteria bacterium
CGCTTAAGCAGATACACATATTACTCTTGCTCGATTACGGATAGTACCACATTTCCGACACCTAGCGGTTACAGGGCAGAACTATCGGCAGCGTGCATACCAACATAATACTTTCTCAGTGCCGGTAACACTAAATTTGGGATCTGCTAAAAAGTTCAAGCAACAGCAGAAATCCAATAAACAGGATCGATAGCCTAATTACACCCTCTTGGAGCGAGACCATAAGCTAAAAACTTGGAACCAAATCCAGATTTCAGTAGGCAATGAAAAAGCAAATTCTAACACTGATGGGCTTTTATCACCTGAACCACCATGCCAAGCGTCGCCCCCCATTCAGAAGGTAATACGAAAGCCCGTAAACCAAAATCTAATTAGGGCCATTGCCCCACCTTCTTTTTGCAAGTGCCTGGGGTACAAAATAACACGCCGCCCGGGTAACCACTTCCCAAACAACTTAATGCTGCCAGCCAAGGCAGTCTGATTGAGAGCGAGCTTACGGCGAATTAATGTCTCCAGATGTTTATCAATAGGTCGCTTCCTATCTGATAATTACGCCGTGACTTAGCGTAGATTTATGAGTGGCTTCCGAAAACGAA
>JAAERS010000071.1 GCA_024230095.1 Gammaproteobacteria bacterium
AGGCTCGCTCTTAGCGAGTGCCACTATTGCGGCGGCTATAAGCTTACCGGCTCAAGCCGGCGGCCGTTTAACTGCACCTATTGCTGACTGGACCGGTGGTGCAGTGACTTGTAAGGTGGCAGAACTGATTATAGAACAGGAACTTGGTTATCGTATTAAGCGTATCCAAATGCCTTCTGGCCCGGGTGTGTACGAAGGTATTGCGGCTGGTGATTTGGATTTTGCTTGTGAGAGCTGGCCTTCTTATAGTTCATCCAAAGATAAGATGATTACCGAGTTTGGTGGTGATGGCTCAGTTGAGTACTTGGGTGAAACAGGCATCGTGGGTATTTCCAGTTATTATGTGCCGCGTTATTTTATTGATGAAGTGGCGCCAGATCTTAAAACTTGGGAGCAGTTGGATAAGTACAAATCTCACTTTAAGGCCATGGAAACGGGTGATAGCGGCCGTTTGATCGCTTGCCCTACGCCTGCTTGGGAATGTGATGACCAAAAGCGCTTGGATCTACTAGGCATTGATTTTAAAGCTGTCGAACTTGGTACAGAAACCGCTGCTTGGGCTGAAGCGCAAGCGGCCTATTCTCGTCATGAACCCTTTTTACTGTACGCTTGGGAACCACATTGGATTCACGCTAAGTTAGATTTGGTGTCTATTGAATTGCCTGCTTATGATATGGATAAGTGGCCAGCAACTGGTTGGGATAAGGATGTGACTTATAACTATGGTAACCCAGAATCCATGGCAGCGAATGCCGATGCGGCCCATGTTCTGAGCAACATGAATCTGAGTAATACCGAGCAAGCTAAGATGGTATTGGCTATTGATGGTGATGGACGTGATATTGAAGAAGTCGTGCAGGAATGGCTGGATGCCAATAAGGCTTCTTGGAGTCAGTGGCTACCCTAAATAAAGGTTAAGTGTAGCCATTAATACTAGAAACCCTATGGATTGTATCCATAGGGTTTTTTTCTATGCAATAGGGTGATTTTCTATGCCTGAGATGAATTTACACAGTGGGTATTGGGATTTTCCAGTGCCAATTTACTATGGCCCAGGTAGTATTCGGTTGTTGCCAAAGTTAGTTCTACAACATGGCATAAATAGACCTCTGCTGGTATCTGATGAAGCAACAGCAAGGCTGCCAATAGTGCAGGCCATTGTTGCTCAATTGCAGGCTGCGACCATAGAGGTAACAAGCCATAATGACTTTTCTGCCAACCCAACTGATGAAGAGTGCCATACTGGTGCTAAGCGGCTACTTGAAGCCGGTTGTGATGGCATTATTGCTGTTGGTGGCGGTAGTTCCATGGATGCGGCCAAAGCGATAGGACTCATTGCCAATCAGAAGCAAGTTACCCTATGGGATTTTGATACGGAGGTGCCGCCCCCTGATGCGCGTAGCCTGGCGCCTTTTGTGCCATTAGTCTGTGTGCCCACAACTTCTGGTACGGGCGCCGAAACTGAAGGTACAGCCATGGTGGTCAACACCCATAATTTTGAAAAACGTTGCATTTACCATCTGGATTATCACCCCATTTTTGCTTTGTTGGATGCTGAGCTAACCTTGGGCTTGCCCCGCAATCTAACATCGTGGACAGGCATCGATGCGATCGTTCATGCTATCGAAGCTTATCTTGTTCCGGGCTTCCATCCTTTGTGCGACGGCGCTGCGCTGCAAAGCCTGCGGTTAACAGCCATGGCTTTACCAAAGGTGGTCAACAATGGTCACGACCTAAGTGCTCGCAACGATATGCAGATCGGTGCATGTTTGGCTGGTGTGGCATTTAAAAAAGGTTTGGGGATGGTGCATGCTATCTCCCATATGGTGGGTGGCTTGTATAACACCCAACATGGCTTGACTAATGCTGTTTTGTTACCCGCTGTGCTGCGTTTTAATGAGTCTCATATGGGGAACAAGGCCGTTGAACTGGCCCGTGCTTGTGGTGCAGATAGTGATGATTTTGAGGGCTTGTATGCATGGGTGATTACACAACTAGAGGCACTGGATATTCCTAATGGGCTGGCCGCCTTGGGTGTCCAATCAGGTGACGTGGAACGATTGGCTAGTATGGCTATGAATGATGGGGGCATGCCTACCAACCCGCGGCCGGTTAGTTTGGCAGAATGCCAGTTGTTCATCGCCGATGCTATGGCTAAGACTTGGTAAAGCCCTGAGACCAGATGGTTGTGAAATGGGGCTCACCATTATTGGTCTTTTGTCGGTATGGCGCCATCGAGATTAAAATAAGCAGGGAATAGGGCTGCTTGAAAGCGCATAATGATTCGGAGTGCTTTGTGCCGGTCAAAAGAATCGGTGTGCAAAAGGTAGTCTGTCCACATGCCCTCCATAAGGCAAAGTGTGCCGTAGGTCGCTTCCTTGGCTAGTGCCCTGGCTTGTTCTGGTTGGAGTGCTTCATTCTGTATGGCTAGTCGCTGATAGGCATTGCTGACTAGCTTTCGCAAACGTGGATCACGAGTGTCGCTGAAACTAACAATGTCTTTGAAATGTCGCGCTTCGCCGCGAAATGCATACCAAATGTTGACATTGTGCTGGTTCAATACAGCTGGACTTAAGTCGCTACGAACGACGGCTTCAATTATTTTTTGTGGACAATCATTGACGCCTAATAGTTGTGTTTCAAGATGGTCGTAATATAGTTTGCTGGCATAGTGGCCAGCGGCAATTAAGAGTTGATCTTTGCCACCAAAATGTAGGTGGATCATGCCTCGTGATAACCCCGCACGCTGAATAATTTCACTCACAGAAGTCTGCCTAACGCCCAATTCGGCAATACAGTCCAGGGCTGCTTTTATGAGCGTTAGCTGATTCTGCTGCTTTAGCCGCTGGCGTTTATTACCGGTGATTGAAATATTGATTTGTTGCTCCTTAGGGTCAAAATTACTCTGGATAAGTAAACCCATGGTGACATTAAAGGTTGCTATAAGGCAATAGTTTGTTAGTATGGACGCTCGTCCATTTTATGCCTAAGAGTGGTCATTATGTCTGTCTCAAATCCCTATGATGCGTTATTTGAACCTGTAAAAATTGGTCCTGTGACTGCCCGTAATCGTTTTTACCAAGTTCCCCACTGCTGTGGGCTTGGTCACGTGCGTCCTCAAGCCCATGCGGCCATGCGGGGCATGAAAGCTGAAGGCGGGTGGGCGGTGGTTAGCACCGAAGAGGCCGAAATACACCCCACTTCAGATTTATCCCCCTATGCTGAACAACGTATTTGGGACGAGAGGGACATCCCTGCCTTAAAACTCATGACTGATGCTGTCCATGCTAAGGGTGCACTAGCTGCTATTGAACTGGTTCACAATGGTAGCCATGCTATGAATTACTTGTCACGAGCGCCTTTGTTGGCGCCATCTGACATCACTATGGAGGCGGTTTACCCCAAACAGGCAAGGGCCATGTCTAAGGCCGATATTCAGTCTTTCAGGCAGTGGCATCGTAGTGCGGCACGGCGGGCCATGCAAGCTGGGTTTGATATTATTTATGTGTATGCTGGGCACCGTATGACTTTAGCCCATCACTTTCTTTTACCGCAATACAACAAGCGTCATGATGAGTACGGTGGTAGTTTAGAAAACCGAGCTCGGTTGCTCCGTCAATTGCTAGAAGATACGAAAGAAGAAGTGGGTAGTCAGTGTGCCGTGGCCTTTCGTTTTGCCGTTGATGAAATGCTGGATGATGGCGGTATGACATGGCAGAAAGAGGGGCAGGCTATTGTCAAAATGCTGGCCGAAATCCCTGACCTATGGGATGTTAATGTGTCGAACTGGGCTAATGACTCGGCCACTTCTCGCTTTGAAAAACATGAGGGTTATCAAACTCCCTATATAGAATTTGTAAAAAAGGTGACCAATAAACCCGTGGTAGCCGTGGGGCGCATCACGTCACCGGATTATATGTTGTCTATGGTAAAGGATGGCATTGTGGATTTTATTGGTGCGGCTAGGCCGTCTATTGCTGATCCATTTATCCCTAACAAAATTCGAGCCGGTCGTATCGATGAAATACGTGAGTGTATTGGTTGTAATGTATGCGTCTCTAGCGATGGTTTGGGAGTGCCTATTCGTTGTACGCAAAACCCCACTATAGCTGAAGAGTGGCGCCGTGGTTGGCACCCAGAGAAGATCGCTATTAAGGGGCAACAGGAGTCGGCATTGGTAATCGGTGGTGGCGCTGCTGGGCTTGAGTGTGCCATGCAGTTGGCTAGACGTGGCTATGAGGTTACTTTAGCGGAGGCCCGTCCTGAAATGGGGGGGCGGATATTGGATGAGTCAAGTTTGTTGGGCTTAAGTGCCTGGAAACGGGTGTTGGACTATCGCCTGTTTGATATACAGCGCCGTGCTAATATCAATATGTATAATCATAGCCACCTCAGTGCGGAGCAGGTATTGGAATTTGGCGTGCCTAACGTGTTCGTTGCTACGGGGGCGAGCTGGCGACTGGATGGTGTAGGGCGGTCTCGCAGGGACCCCATAACTAGTGATCAAAGTTTGCCTATCTATACGCCTGATGATGTCATGCAATCCAACTTGCCAGATGCACTACTTATGCCACATGTGTTGTTGTTTGATGATGACTTGATCTACATGGGTGGGGTTATGGCGCAACACCTTGTGGAGGGTGGCTACAAGGTAAGCGTGGTGACTTCAGCCAGCGTGGTTTCTCCGTTTGCTGAATTGACGCTTGAACAACCAATGATTCAAAAGCGTTTGCTCGATTCTGGGGTCACAATCATTGCTAATCATGCCGTCACTGCTGTGCAGGCGGGTGAGGTTCATTTGGTCTGCAATTATACGGGCCGCATACAAAAGATATCGGCTTCAGGTTTGTTGTTGGTGACGGAGAAGCAGCGCCATAGTACGTTGTATGATGCACTAATGGCCATGGACGACCCTGGTTTGCAACATTTAGAGTTGATTGGGGATGCCGCAAATCCGGGACTGCTAGCGGATGCGGTCTATAGCGGTCACTTGGCCGCTAGGAATTTTGAAGAACCTGCGGGTGAAGTTGAACAGCAACAATTCCGGCGGGAGATTATTGCTTTGGACTGAATCGTGGGGGCAGCTCATGGTTGGCTGTAAAGCACTCACAAACGTGTTTCAACTTCTTAACTTGGCTGCCATAACCCCTCCGCTATCAGCTCATCACTGGCTATCTGAATGCCTTTTTCTAAGATATTAAACAGAGTGTCTATCTGTGCGTGGGTAATGACCAGAGGTGGCGAGATTACACAGGTGTTTATAATCGGACGCACTAACAAACCCAGTGCTTGGCAATGAGCGTCAATCCGTTCGCCCACGGTTTTATCTAATTGTAACGGGTCACCGCTGCCATTATTCACCACACACTCAACACCGCCCATTAACCCCATACCTCGAGTATCGCCCACGATCGGAAGCCGGCGCAGCTCATGGAGGCGTTGCTGGAAGTGAGGCGTTATCTCTCTTACGTGGGCCAGAAGGTCTTCTTGTTCAAATATTTCAATATTAGCCAGTGCCGCGGCGGCGCTGACTGGGTGGCAAGAGTAGGTGAAGCCATTAGAGAAGGATGCGCCTTGCCCCGTATTGGCCACTTCCTGTATGAGGTGATCAGAGATGATGCAAGCCCCCATGGGCATATAGCCAGAAGTAAGGCCTTTAGCGCTGGTAATGATATCGGGCACAATGTCAAAAACTGATTCCGAAGCAAACCAATGACCAAGGCGACCAAAGCCTGTTACCACTTCGTCAGATATGTAGAGTATGTTATGGCGGCGGCATACTTCAAGGCAGCGCTGGTGATAGCCTGCTGGTGGCACGATAACACCACCAGAAGCCAATATAGGTTCAGCAATGAAAGCGGCAACCTGATCGGCACCAAGGCGCAAGATGGCGTTTTCTAAGTCGGCAATCTTGCTTTCCAAGAAGCGCTCAATAGACATGCCTTCTGGCCGGTTGAAGGGCGTCACATCGGGTAAAAAATGGACCAGTTCGTGGGCCTGATCCATCCACCCTTTGTCACGTTCTTTGCCGCTCATGGTGGCCGCAAGGTAAGTGCTTCCATGGTAGGCTTTTTGGCGTGAAATAATTTTCTTTTTGGCAGGTTGGCCAAGTACATTGTTGCGATATTGTACAAATCGAATGGCGGTATCTACAGCGGTGGAGCCCCCTGTCGTAAAGAACACGCTATTTAGATCGCCAGGCGTGATATGAGCAATCTTATGAGCAAGCTGAGCTGATACGGAGTTGGAGTTGTTAAATGCTGACACATAACCTAACGTCATGGCTTGTTCGGCAATGGCACTGGCAATCTCTGAGCGACCATAGCCCACTTGCATACACCACATGCCTCCTGGGCCATCGATCAATTCACGCCCATCCTCACTATACACAAAAATGCCCTGAGCCTTTTCTATAAAGGTGCGTGAGGTGTCGTGAATATAATCGGAGTTTTCCCATGGATGTAATACATGTTGACCATCCCATTGGCGTAAGTTTTCAATGTTGCTTTGCATAGGCTTCCCTTGTCTCTATGGGATTTCAGTGGCATCATGTTACTAAAATAATGGACAATCGTCCATTTAAACTAATTGTGGCTGAATTTTACTTCAATACAGGTGAGGAAATAACTATGTCCAATGTGGGACGTCGCAGATCGGGTGGTCGTGCCGCTCGCACAAGAACACGTGCCCAGCTTTCACAAAATCAAGTCATAAAGCCGGGCTTGCTGGGTGGTCGTTATCAGCCCTTATCGAAGGCTGATCAGTTAAATATACACCGCGGCGCCTTACAGATCCTAGCTCGCACCGGGGTGTCCAATGCAACTCAGGAGTTACTGGATATTGCCTTGCTCAAAGGTGCGAAGTTAAGCCCAGAAGGACGGTTGTGTTTCTCGCAGCAACTGATGGAAGATTTGATAGCCGGTGCCGCTCGTGGCTATGTTGTTCATGCCCGGGGTGGCCGAGCGGGGATCGATGACATGGATTGTAGTGATACCAAAGTGTATTACTCCAATTCTGGCACGGCCGTGACGACTTATGATGCCGAAGCTAAAACTTATCGGCCATCGAGCTTGCAAGATATCTATGACTTTACACGCTTAGTGGATCGCTTGGACAATATCCATATGGTCGGTGACACGGTATTGGCTTGTGATGTTACAGATGACTTCCAACATGATATGAACATGCTTTATGCCATATTGTCAGGTACGGAAAAACCTCTGTGCCTGTGCTTCCGGCAGCGTGAACATTTGCAAGCAGCCCTGCCTATGTTGGATATGGCTAGCGGCGGGGAAGGTCAGTTTTTGGCGAAGCCCTCGGCGATTATTGGTGGTTGCCCCATCGTTTCACCTCTGCGCTTTGGCCACGGTAATCTAGGCTTGATGATTGATACCGCACGGATGGGCCTAGTAACAGACCTAGCCGTTCCACCTCAGGCGGGAGCCACTTCGCCGGCCACCCTTGCCGGCACCTTGGTGCAGTCGGTTGCCGAGTCATTAGCTTGTCTTGCCGTGGTGAATTTAGTCAACCCAGGTGCACCTATGACGTTTGCTGCGTGGCCATTTATTACGGATTTGCGAACAGGCTCTTTTACTGGCGGCAGCGGTGAGCAAGCATTAATTTCTGCTGCAGCTATTCAGATGGGTAATTATTATAATCTGCCCACTAGTGTTGGTTGTGGCATGACTGATGCTAAATTGCCTGATGCTCAATATGGTATTGAGAAGGCGCTTAGTTATACCTTGGCGGCTCATGCTGGTGCCAATCGCTTGTGTGAATTTGGTGGTATGTTGGGCAGTTTGATGGGATGTAGTTTTGAATCCATGGTGCTAGATAATGAAGTGGCGGGCATGATTTCCAGAACATTGCGTGGCATTGAAGTAAGTGATGAAACCTTAGCTTTGGATGTAATTCATCAACAAACGCTTGATCCTGGGCATTTTTTGGGCGCCAAGCAAACTTTGGATGTTATGGAAAGTGAGTATATCTATCCTGATGTTTTCGATCGCCAGTCTGCGGACGCATGGCAGAAACAGGGCTCAGAAGATGTCATGATCAAAGTTGCCCAGACTACCAAAGCCATTATGGGCGTCCATTACCCAAATTACTTTGGGGCCAACAATGATAGACGAATTCGCGCTCAGTACCCTATTCAATTACCAATTTCCAGCATGCAACGATAGGGTGTTCTTATACACATGCCTAATGGATTTAAATTGATTAGGCGGTAAAGTGGGTGGTTGAATAGTTAATAATGAGTGAACATTGGTCATGAATTTATCCCTGACAGAAGAACAAAGCTTAATTCAGGCGATGGCACGCAAGTTTGCCGAGTCTGAATTGGCTCCCGTAGCACAGAAGTTGGATCACGAAGGTGACCGCTCCTTGTTTTTGCAGAACTTAAAGAGCTTAGCCGAGCTTGGTTTCATGGGGCTTTGTGTACGCGATGAATACGGTGGCACAGAGGCCGATACGGTGGTGTTTAGTCTGGCTATTACAGAAATTGCTAGAGCTTGTGCTTCTACCGCCGTGACCATGTCGGTGACTAATATGGTGGCTGAGGTGATTCAGGCTGTCGCCTCAGAGCCTCAAAAGCAATATTATCTGCCCAAATTATGCAGTGGAGAGTATGCCGCTGGTGGATTTTGTTTGACGGAGTCTACAGCCGGTTCTGATCCGGCTGCCATACAAACTACAGCGCACTTGGAAGGTGATGAATGGGTACTTAATGGTGCCAAGCAATTCATAACTAGTGCTGAATTTGCGGGTGTTTTTGTGGTGTGGGCCGTGACTGATAAAGCGGCCCCTAAGGGTAAGGGTATTTCTTGCTTTCTAATTGAAAATGGGACTCCAGGCTTGACGGTCAGCAAAGCCGAAAAGAAGATGGGGCAGCATGCGTCGGCTACTAATGAAGTCGTGTTTGATAACTGTCGCGTGCCTAAATTAGCCCTAATGGGTGAGCTCAATCAGGGTTTCAAGGTTGCTGTAGGTGAGTTAGCTGGTGGCCGCATCGGTGTTGGCTCAATGGCTTTGGGTATTGGTCTGGCGGCTATGGATTATGCGCGCAATCACCTGCTTGAGCGTAAGCAGTTTGGCCAGCCGCTGGCTAATTTTCAGGGTTTGCAGTGGCAGTTGGCGGATGCCTACACTGAATTGGAAGCGGCCCGTTGGTTGCTGATGAGCGCGGCAGACAAGAAAGGTAAGGGCGAGCCCTTTGCTAAACAGGCTTCTATGGCTAAGCTTTATGCCTCTGAGAAAGCCAATCAGGCTTGTTATACCGCATTACAAATGATGGGCGGTTATGGTTATATTAAAGAATACCCACTGGAACGCTATAGTCGCGACGTGCGTATCACCTCGATTTATGAAGGTACCAGTGAAGTACAGCGTTTGATCATTGCGCGGGAGTTGCTGCGAGAAGTGGGTTGATATAGGGCCCCCAAACTAACTGTCACTCATACCCAGGCGTTGGCGCTTTTGGTGTGCCAGTATGTAGAGGAACTCCACCATCAAAGTGGCCCCGGCTAAGGCCGTGATTTGTGCATGGTCATAGGCTGGGCTAACCTCTACCAAATCAAAGCCAACGATGTTGGTATCTTTCAATCCACGAATGATCTTCAGTGCCTTGTCACTGCTTAAACCTCCTACCACCGGCGTGCCTGTGCCTGGGGCGAATGCTGGGTCCAAACAGTCAATATCAAAGGTCAGGTAAGCTGGCATGTCCCCCACCCGTGCTTTGATGGCCTTCACGATATCAGCGGCGCTCATGTCATTGGCGTTGGCGGCATCCAACACTTGATAGGCGTGATCTTCGGGTCGGTATTCTGTCCGAATTCCAATTTGAATGGAGTGCTCTGGATCAATCAGGCCTTGGCGTGGGGCATGGTAGAACATACTGCCGTGATCAATTTCAGTCGTGTTAGGGTAAGTGTCAGTGTGAGCGTCAAAGTGGATGAGTGCGAGCTTGCCATGCTTTTCGGCATGGGCACGAATGAGGGGTAGGCTAACATAATGATCGCCACCCATACTGATCATACAGGTGTCAGAATCAAGAATGCCTTTAGCGTGTTGGGCTATGGCATTGTTTAGATCTTCTGGCGCGCCGGGGATGAAATCGAGATCACCATAGTCGACTATTTGTAAGTGTTGGCAGGCGTCAAAATCCCAGGGCCAGCGCCGGCCTTCCCAGCCTAGGTTGCTGCTAGCCTGACGGATGCCATTAGGGCCCAATCGCGTCCCAGCGCGGCCGGTGGTGGCCAAGTCAAAAGGTATGCCGACAATGGCAACGTCAATGTCGGCCTTGAGTTCGCGCGTCAGAGGGCGAGCCAAAAAGCTGAACTGGTTTGCATACATGGAGACAGTAACAGGATCGCCAATCAGTTTGTTCTTAGCCACTTAATCACCTTGTGTTTGAAATTGTGAACGAATAATGCAATAAAAAGCCATATATTGCCAATTATGTGTATAAATATCAAACGAAAAGTGAAGTTTATTGTTAATATTAATTATATTTATATTACTATTGATATAATTAATTTCTTTTATGTTTGTTCGCGGTATAAAATGCCGATCAGTCACATAGGGTGATGATTCTTTGTTCAGCAGCGAACTAGTCGCAGTACATTGTTTGGATTTGGGCAAAGGCCTCAGTGAGTTGTTGATTATTTACACCTAGAGTATTTATTATGAATCCACAAAACATGCCTAGTACCATTGCTATTCCCAATGGTGATAAAGTACAAGCCACTTTTTCCAAGCAAGAATTAAGCAGTCGTTTAGTCAAGCTGCGCCAACACATGAGCGAAGTAGGGTTGGATGCGGTACTGTTAACCTCCTACCACAATATCAATTATTTCTCTGACTTTGTTTATTGCCGTTTTGGTCGTGACTATGGTTTGGTTGTGACCCATGACAATTACACCAGCGTGACAGCAAATATTGATGGTGGCCAACCATACCGTCGTAATCAATTGGGTGACAATGTTGTTTATACGGATTGGCAAAAAGGTAACTTTTTTGTAGCTCTGCAAAATTTGATGCAAGATGGCAGCCGTATTGGCGTTGAATATGATCATATGCCTTTGGCGACTATGGAAACCATGAAGCAAGCCTTCCCTAATGCACAATTTGCTGACATTGGCGTGCCAACCATGAAGATGCGTATGATCAAATCGGCTGAAGAGATAGCCGTGATCAAACACGGAGCGCGTATTGGTGACATAGGTGGTGCAGCCGTGCGTGATGCCATTGCTGTTGGAGTGCCTGAGCATGAAGTGGCTCTTGCCGGCACTCAAGCCATGGTGCGAGAAATTGCTAATACTTTTCCACATGGTGAGTTGATGGATACCTGGGTTTGGTTCCAGTCGGGTATTAATACAGATGGTGCTCATAACCCAGTGACTTCACGTAAGATCGAAGCAGGAGACATTCTTAGTCTTAACTGCTTCCCCATGATAGCGGGTTACTACACGGCTTTGGAGCGCACCTTGTTTGCCGATTACGCCTCTGATCGCCATCTAGAGCTGTGGGAAATCAACTGTAAGGTACACCGCCGTGGTTTGGAATTGGTAAAACCCGGTGTGCGCTGTTGTGATATTGCTCATGAGCTAAATGACATTTTTGCCGAACATGATGTGCTACAGCACCGAACCTTTGGCTATGGCCACTCATTTGGTACCTTGAGTCATTATTATGGTCGCGAAGCCGGCCTCGAATTTCGTGAAGACATTGATACGGTTCTGGAACCTGGCATGGTGGTTTCTATTGAGCCAATGATCATGTTGCCTGAAGGTATGGCAGGAGCGGGCGGTTATCGAGAGCATGATATTTTGGTAGTTGGTGAAAATGGAGCTGAAAATATTACCAAGTTCCCATTTGGCCCAGAGCACAATATTATTAAATAGACTGAGCGAGTTCTTGTCACAAAAAGGCGGCTATAACTAGCCGCCTTTTTGCTATCGTATTTATCACATATTGAATTATAAATGTATAAAATTAGATATAATTTTTGTTAATTAATGATAAAAATAATACTTAATATTCTAATCTTGTTGTAATTATCATAAATATCATTAATATATACCCACATGGAGTTGTTCCACCTTATTGTGGCTGCATATGGCCATGTTTTTGGGTCTGTTAAAGAGCGTAAGCTGCCGTCTTAGCTGCCCCTGTTAAATGTTCATTTAAGGGGAAACTAAAATGAAAAAATCTGTAATTGCTTTGGCTGTGGCCATGACAATGCCTGTTGCTCAGGCTGAGACCACAATAACTGGTTCGGTTATGGCCAAATATTACTTTAGTGCTGAACTCAGCGCGGGGCAGAACGAGCGCGTAGCTGATGGCTTGGATGTTGATTCCGATCTTGATATTTCCAACACAGCACTACTTAGCAATGGTATGACTACCACCGCTTCGTTTGATGTGGGCAATGAGGGGAATTCGGGTGAGATCTCTTTGCAGGGTGATTTTGGTGTTTTAACCGTCGGTTCGAACTTGGATTATGATAGCCCCATGCAATTTTCTGATATCGCTGAAGTGGTTGGTGATCCAAAGAAAACCATAACAGGTCCAGACGGTGATGATGATGTGGAGGCCAATGCTATTCATTATGCGGGTACCTTTGCTGACGGTATGTTAGGTATTGAACTACAGAGAAATGCTGTTACTGATGCTGCCGGTTTGAGTCTTCAAAATACCATTCCTAACGAAGGTGCGGCTCAAGATGCGGCGACAATGGTGGGTGTCAAGGCGAAGCTGACCGATAGCCTAGTAATCGGTTATGGTTATGCAAAATTTAAGACCGTGGCAAATCATGCCTATGCTTACGGTGTGACTTATAATATGGGCGATTTAGATGTCAGTTATGGTCAAGGTTCAAATACCGACGATACCGACATAGATGGTGTTCTGGGTGTGAAATATACCTTCGATCAATGGTCCATTAAATACACCTATGATAGTGCCGCTAATGTAGACGCCGTGGATGACACTAATGGTTCTGGCAAGAACGCTTTAAGTCTGACCTACACTGGTGATACGGGGCTTTCCGCTACCTTGGTCTACGATCAGGATGAAGACGGCAGCGAGAGTAGTGAAATTGATATGGAATTAACTTATGTTACGGGTGACTTGACCATGAAGGTTTCCCATGAGCATGATTCCAGCAACGACGCGAGCTTTGCTTACCATATGGGCAATGCTGAACTGGAATTAGCTCGCGATGATAGTAAGGATAACACCACCTTGATGTACAAGGTGTCATTCTAAATTTTATGTTCATATAGTCGGTTATGTAAAAGGTCCCGTTGGGACCTTTTTTGTGTATTAAAACGAGATATTCTCGCACTCAGTCAATGAGTGCTTGCCTAGCTTCGCATGCGGTTGGCTTGGGGATCAAATAATGGGTCAATGAAGAGTCTGGCGGGGCGCATTTCACCTAAGATTTCAATTTCGAATTGATTGCCATCGCTAATCATGTCTGGTGGCACGAAGCCAAAAGCTACGGATGCTTCACAAAAATGAGCATAACCGCCTGAGGTCACGTAACCAATCACTTCACCGTTTTTCCATATGGGTTCATCGGCAACAACGTCTGCATCTATCGCGTCAACGACAAATTGCGTGAGGCGCCGTTTTGGTGGGTTGGCGCGCTCAGCCAAGGTCGCCTCTTTGCCAATGTAGGTGCTTGCCTTGTCATAGGCTATAAAGCGATCCATACCGGTTTCCATTGGGGTGTAGTCGGGTTTGTACTCGCGCATCCAGGAACCAAAGTTCTTTTCTAGGCGCAAACTCATCATGGCACGCATACCAAAGGGTTTCATGCCAAAGGGCGCACCGGCAGTTGCCAGAGTATGGTAGAGGCTTATCTGTTGGTCGCGGTGCACATAAATTTCATAACCCAAATCACCGGTATAACTCACACGTTGTACCTTGGCATCACAGTTACCAACCTCCATTTCCTTGATAGAAAGAAATGGCAAAGCACGATTGCTGACGTCAAAGCGCGTGCAGGCGGCCAAGACTTCTCGAGCCTTTGGCCCGGCAATTTGGAAGCCTATCAGGTCAGTAGAAACATTATTTATGTAAACCCCAGTATCTGGTAAATGCTGTTCAAACCAGCGCATGTGGTAGGCCTGCATACCAAAAGAGGCCGTTACCAGAAAGTGCTCATCGTTTAAACAAGAGATGGTGAAGTCACCAGTGAGCTTACCAGAGTCACTCAGCATGGGGTTCAGTGCCAAGCGACCCGGTTGGGGAATGCGTCCTGCCATTATGGTGTCTAACCATTGACGAGCAGTTGGCCCCGTTACCTGGTACTTACCAAAGTTATGGACTTCATTAATGCCAACAGCGGTGCGCACAGCTTGACACTCCTGGCCTATGGCATGAAAAGCGTTAGATCGGCGAAAGCTGGGAGTTTCATATAAGGGCGCGCCTTCTGGGGCGAAGTAATTCACGTGTTCCATACCATAGCCTTGGCCAAAGACCGCGCGTTGTTGTTGCCAAATACCATAGGCTGGTGTGGTATTAAGGGGGCGGCCTGCCGGTAGTTCCTCATTAGGGTAGGCGACACTAAAGCGCTTTTGGTAATTTTCTTTCACCTTGTTGCGGGTGTAAGCTCGAGTGCAATAATTGCCAAAGCGGGCCACATCCATAGCGAAGACATCCCGCGATGGTTCTCCGTAAATCATCCACTCTGCCAAAGTCAGACCAACTCCACCGCCTTGGCTAAAGCCGGCCATCACGGCACAGGCAGACCAGTAGTTTTTTAATCCAGGCACTGGGCCAACCAGAGGGTTACCGTCTGGGGCAAAGGTGAATGGCCCATTGACGATGCTCTTGATGCCAGCCGTGCCTAAACAAGGATAACGCTGGAAGGCAAATTCCAATATGTCATCGATGCGATCGAGGTTGTTGTCCAGTAACTCATGGCCAAAGTCCCATGGGGTACCATCAATGGCCCAAGGGTCGCAACGTTGCTCATACATGCCAATAACTAGACCTTTGCCCTCTTGGCGCAAATAGCTTTCACCTGATGGGTCCATGACATGGGGTAATTCCTTTTCGCGTTGGTACACCTCCGGCATATCATCGGTAATGAGATATTGGTGTTCCATGGGGTGTAACGGCAAGAAAATGCCCACCATTTCGCCTAGCTCACGGGCCCATAGCCCACCAGCATTGACGACATGTTCAGCGTTAATAATACCCTGCTCTGTAACCACATCCCAAGAACCGTCGGCGCGCTGAGCCATCGCTGTAACTGGGTTACGCAAATAGATTTCTGCACCTTGTTTTTGTGCGGCCTTGGCATAGGCATGAGTCGTACCGGAAGGGTCCAAATGGCCATCTAATGGGTCATAGAGGGCGCCCAATACGCCTTCGGTATTGACGATGGGGCTTAGAGCTTTGATCTCATCAGGGCCGATAATTTCCGTGTTTAGGCCCATATGCCGGTGCATGGCGCGGGCTGATTTTATGAAGTCTAAGCGTTCTGGGGTATCAGCCAGGGTGATGCCCCCAACATGGTGCAGGCCGCAGCTTTGGCCACTAATCTGTTCCAACTCTTTATACAGGTTGATGGTGTAACCCTGTAAGGCCGCCATGTTGGTATCAGCGTTTAGTGTATGGAATCCGCCAGCGGCATGCCAAGTCGAGCCTGAAGTGAGCTCAGAACGCTCAATCAAAGCCACGTCTTGCCAGCCTAATTTGGTTAAGTGATAAAGTACTGAACAGCCAACAACGCCACCACCAATAACTAATACTCTCACATGTGATTTCATGTTGATTCCTCCATGCTGGTTAGACCCAAGTCTGACCGTTAAATTGGCAGGATAAATAATCAAAACGCCGGCTTCATGTGGGCACGTTGAATGGCATCCAGCTCATATGGTTGTTATCCCAAAACGGTGCCAGTGGAATTGGGGTTGATTTTGCGGTTGCGGGAAAACTCACCAATACTAAAACTGTGGCCTGTGTATTGGAGGGTAAAGTCTATCGGCTCATGGTCATGGTCCTGACCGTTTTCACAGGCTGCAATGAGTTGGGCCATCATTTCACCCGCAATGGGCGCATTTTTAAACTGGTTGCCCGACGTACCAATGGCCATGTAAAAGCCAGCCAAACTGGATTTATCATAAATGGGTGCCCAATCTTCTGTAACGTCATACAGAGCTACGACACCCATTGGCCGGTTAGGAATGGTGATGCCAGGTATGCGCTGGGCTGCTCGTAGGGCTTGTACCCGCCATTGGTCGGTAAAGTTTTCATCGTAATCATCAGCATCAACAAAGACCTTAGGATCACATTCAGGATCTTCGCTGCCCACTAGGATATGATTGCCTGCTTCTGGACGGGTGTAAGCATGAATATCAGAATCCGAGGTAACCATGCCATTCTTTTCAATATCAAAACCCGCAGGCGCAGGTACGTGAGATACTTCATGGCGCATGGCTCGGGTGGAAATTTTCATGTCTTGGATGACGCCCGCCATGGTGTTGATTTTGCTTGAGTGTGGGCCCGCTACGTTAACAACTACGGGGGCGTTTATGGATTCACCATTGGCTAAGGTAATACCAACTACATGGCCGTTTGTTTGACGGATTTGGGTCACCTTCGCATTGAATAAAAACTGGGCACCTTTGGCTTCGGCGGCGCGTTGTAAGTTGTGAGTAGAAAGCTGAGGGTCACTAATATAGCCACCGTCGGGAAAGTACACCCCACCGTTAATTTGCTGACCGTTGGCAAGGCCAAATTTATCGTCTTCAGGGCGGCGAGCCGGGTGGAATGAGTCGGTATTGATGATGGGCAGCTTGGCTTTCATTTCGTTTACGTCAAGGTGCACATAGCTGGCGCCGACTTCATCCAATATAGCCAGAATAGGCGCCATGTTGTGGTTATTGTCAGTTTTGGCTGCCAGAATGCCAGTGTTATGGTAAACCACATGGCCCAATTCATCTTCGGCATCCAGATACTCACTCCAGTCGCGCCAGTAGTAGTGACTTTCGTTGGCAATAGCGCAGCTGTGAAAGGTAGAGTAATAGGGGCGGATGATGGCGCAGGAGCCACTGGTACTGCCATAACCAGCGGCAGGCAGGGCGTCCACACATAAAACTTTCATGCCTTGACGGGCCATGGCAAAGGCGGTGGCTGCACCAATGACGCCAGCCCCAATAATGATGGCGTTGTATTGTTGAGACATGGTTGTTCCTTTTTCCTTGTTCTTTAGGCGTCAAACTCGCAATGAGTTTTGTAGCAGATTTAAGGCTGGTATGCCAGCCTGTGATTATTGTGGTGATATCTTGTTATTTTGTGATCAGCCTGGCCAAAGTGATCTGGTGAAGGCCCAATAACCCAAACTAACGTGTTTTACATCCTTGGCTATGGCTTCATGCAAGCTGGCAAGTTGGTGAAAAGCCACCCCTGGATAGGCATGGTGTGCCGTATGGAAAGGCATGTTCCAAGCTAGTATGCGCACCCAAAAGTGGGTATAGATAGTGCGACTATTATCTAGGGCAGCGTCGCTTTCATCGCACTTGTGGTGTTCGGCGAGCAAATACAGACGTAACAAGGGCTGCCCAATTAGCAAGGGAATGAGCCAATAATCAAGCAGCCAATGCCACTGTAGCATGTAAGCGTAATAGGCCAGTGTGATATAAAGGATGACGTGAATTCGACCTTCTAAAATAATGCTTTTGCCATTATGCGCTGTTATGAAAGTAGCGCTACTCCGGCCCAGCAAGGCGTCGCGTAATTGTTTGAAAGCCCCGTGCCAATAATAAAATCCACTCAGGTAAATCAGCAGGTACACACCCTGCATGGGTGGGCTACCTATGCGTTGTGGGTCAGCTTGGGGATTTTGTGTGTATCTGTGGTGATCCATATGAAAGGCGCGGAAGTAGTCTGCTGGTAAAAACAAAACAAAACCGATCAGTCGTGCCAGCCATTGGTTGAGCCAACGACTACGAAAAGCCGTGTAATGAATCATTTCGTGCTCAGCACAAAATAAGAAAGTGATGACCACACCTTGACCCAGCATGGCTAAGCCTAGCCAGGGTGAATCGGCCGTGATGTAAATTGCCCAGCTGCACAGGCCAATCAGACTCAGATGGCGCAATAACCAAAAGCCAGCTATGTGGTTGTTACGGTCTAGATAGGCAGAGATATTGGTTAACATAAATTATTCTCCTGGCACGGCGCCACCTTCTTCTACTCGGCGGGCGACAAAGGCACTAAGTTCATCATCAATGGCCGCATCCAGTTTTGGCTCTTCATATTCGGCTAGTATTTGTTTCCAAATACGATTGGCCCGTTGTGTGGCATCAAGGCTGCCAGCATCTCGCCAGTTTTCAAAATTGCGCCAATCTGACAATATGGGTGTATAGAAGGCGCTTTCATAACGCGACATAGTATGGGGTGAGGCAAAGAAGTGGCTGCCTGGTCCAACTTCGCCAATGGCCTGCGCAGCTAAGGCATCAACATCAGTGGCCATGGGCTGCATGAAGGCCTTGTGCATTTGTATCATTTCCGCATCCAGAATGACTTTTTCGTAGGAGGTGCATAAACCGCCTTCCTGCCAGCCTAAGGCATGTAGAACATAGTTAATATTACCCATCATACAGGCCCATAAAGACATCTGCGCTTCATAGGCGGCTTGGGCATCGGTAGTATTGGAGGCATTGGCATTGGATGCGCGAATGGGCAAGCCGTATTTGCGTGCCAGTTGGCCCGAGGCGATGGTGGCTTGTGCGTACTCGGGGGTGCCGAAAGCGGGGGAGCCAGATTTCATATCAACATTTGAGGTAAAGCTACCGTATACGACCGGTGAGCCTGGGCTCACACACTGGTGAAAGGCAATTCCGGCGAGGCACTCCGCATTTTGCTGGACTAAAGCCCCGGCCATGGTGATGGGGGCCATGGCGCCGGCAAGGGTGAAGGGCGTATAGACCACAGGCTGATTGTGCTTGGCCATGACTATGGCCCCTTCGAGTAAGGTGGCATCATAGATTAATGGTGAGTTGGCATTGACGACTGAGTGCAAAGAGGGCTGTTGCAACAGAGTGGCAGAGTCGATACCGCGAGCAATGCGGGTTACTTCCAGCATGTCCTCTATGCGCTTGGCTCCCAAGGCATATGCATTGAGTGGTTTGGTGGTCAGGCGCACAGCGGCGGCACCGGCTACTAGATGACGAATATTGACATCAATATCACAAGGCTCCACGGGATAGCCGCCTTGTAGTTCAACCACGTTTAAGGCTTCGCCCAAACGAATCAGATTGCAGTAGTCTTCATAGTTGCCTGTGATGCGGCCGCGATCTAGGTCCGACACATTGGGGGTGCTGGCGACCATGCCGTAGGCCATGGCATTGCCACCTATGCATAAGTGACGATCTGGCCGACGGCCATGCAAGATGAACTCGCTGGGGGCTAGAGCCACCTTTGCCATTAGCCAGTTTGGATCAAAATGCACTCGCTTATTGTCTTTGCCTATTGTGGCTCCTCGGGCGCGTAAAATTGCCACGGCCTTTGGCGACTGAAATTCAACACCCGTATCGCACAGCACTTGCATCGAGGCCTGATGTATGGCCTCTAGCTGATCTTCAGAGATCACTTGCATGGGCTGGTATGGATTACGTGCCTGCTGACGGCTTTGTTGATGCAAGCCGCCGGCAACACGGGGCTTGCGTTGCCGAGAAGAGCGATTTCGAGACATGGTTAGGCCAATATTTTTGTAATACATGAAAAAAATGATGATAAGGTATTGCAATATACAAATAAAATTAATATTTTGATCATAATCAATTAAAAAATTTAATGTATTATGTTGCGTTTACAAATTAATCACTATCGCATGGCTCAGGCTATCAAAACACATGGCACGGTGACCGCGGCGGCACAGGCATTAGGTCTAACTCAGTCAGCTTTAAGTCACCAAATCGCTGAAGCCGAACGTCGTTTAGGTCGTAAATTATTTACTCGTGTTGGGCGCCGTTTGAGTTTAACTTCAGCGGGTGAATTTTTGGCCGCCAGTGCCGATACCATTTTAATGGAGGCTGAACTAGCCGAATCGACTCTCATGGCAAGCGAAGATACTGAGCCCAGTGAAATTATTCGTATTGGTACTTTTGCTTATAGCTGTTATCGGTGGTTACCTCAGGTATTAAAACAGGTGCGGGCAGATATGCCTCATGTGTTGTTCGAATTTATTACGGATACCTCCAAGACGCCCCTGCGCAGTGTTATGGATGGTGATGTGGATGTTGCCATAGCCGCGGGCCGTATGAATCCTAGCAATGTGCTGCTTACCCCCCTGTTTGATGATGAGCTGGTAGCAATTTGTCCACCAGATCACCGTTTGGCCGGACAGCAGCAGGTCGAGGCAAGGGATTT
This sequence comes from Gammaproteobacteria bacterium, assembly GCA_024230095.1. Lineage (GTDB taxonomy): Bacteria > Pseudomonadota > Gammaproteobacteria > Pseudomonadales > Balneatricaceae > Njordibacter. Next base: position 20,392 of record JAAERS010000071.1, read on the forward strand.
TTTACAGGATCCATTTATTACTTACTCCACCGTATACGAGGTGGGATTCGAAGAGGAGCTCCTGTGGAGGCCATCAGGGTGCAGGCCTGTTAAATACCTTCGAGCTGGTCTAACTGAAGCGGTCATTGAGCTAGTTAAGGCCGGTTTTGGCTTGTCAATTTTAAGTCGTTGGGCTGTAGCTGAGCATGTGCAAGCTGGTGATCTGGCCAGTGTGCGTATTACTCGTCAAGGGCTGCCTGTGCGTTGGAACTGCCTGTATCGGCACAGTCATCAAAACGCGCGCACTCTAGACTCTGTTAGTCATACAATCTCCACCTGGTGCCAGAAACATTTCTAAGTGCTTTTGCAACTGTGGCCCATTATTTGGCTTGCTGCGGGCTAGCGCTAATCTCAATGACCTCGTTTTGAGTGATAATTCGATGCAAAGGCTCATCATAGGCACCGGTGATGACAGCGGGGACTTCTTGCTCGGCAAAGGCAATGCCAATGGTGGTGAGTGGTGCTTGGCTTTTCAGTTGCGCAATGGTGCGGTCATAAAAGCCGCCGCCATAGCCCATGCGATAGCCTTGCCGGTCAAAGGCTAGCAGGGGACAAAGCATAATGTCTGGAATCATGCGGGGTTTGTCAGCATGAGGCTCTAGGGTTTGAAAGCTCGCTTTCACTAGCTGGTCACCAGGTTGCCAGAGGCCAAACAGCAGTGGTTTGCCGGCGCCTTGCATAATGGGTAACAATAGCTGATGACCTTGTGCGTGCAGCGCGTGCAGTAGCGGCAAGGTATCTAGTTCTTCGCTCAAGGGCCAAAATGCTGAAATTTTACTGGCCACAGGAAAGGCTTGTGCTAGCAATGTTTCAGCAATACTTTGGCCTGCTTGGGGATGCTGGTTGTAGGCCGCAAGCCGCTTGGCTTTAGCTTGTTGGCGAAAGGTCTTTTTTTTGGTGTCGATATTGGTGAGCATAACCTAGTGTCAATTGTGGCGGTAAGAAAATAGGCATCATACTTGAGTTGGCTGATGAGTTCAGGTCCTATTGCGACCTGTTAAGCTATCCATAACTCCAACGGGGTATTTGTTTGCCCCAAGATCTAATTGTAACGCCTTTGACGGTTGCTTTTTTGGGCTACTGGCATTAGTCTCTAGTGCGTTGATTTTATTATTGTTAAGGTACAGTCATGTGTATTTCTGAACTACTTGATAACAACCGCATCTGGGCTGAAACCGTTTCGCGTGAACAACCGGATCTATTTGCCACACTGGCCAAACAACAGCATCCAAAATACTTATGGATTGGGTGTTCAGACAGCCGTGTGCCAGCTAACGAAATTGTGGGCATGTTGCCCGGCGAGCTATTTGTTCATCGTAATGTGGCTAATCTAGTAAAGCATGTGGATTTTAATTGCCAGTCCGTAGTGCAATATGCCGTTGATGTATTAAAAGTAGAGCATATTATCGTTTGTGGTCATTATGGCTGTGGTGGTGTGAAAGTGGCCATGGGGCATGATAACGCCGGTATCAGTGATTACTGGCTACGTTCGGTCAAAGATATCTGCGTTCGTCACAAGGATGAATTGGAAAGTATTGTTGATGACGAACAGCGTTTGGCGCGCATGTGTGAAATTAATGTTATGGAACAAGTTTCTAACCTGTCCAATAGCAAAATTGTACAAACGGCATGGCAGAATCAACAGAAGTTAACTGTTCATGGATGGATCTATTCTATCAATGACGGCATCATTCATGACCTTAAGGTCAGTCGTGATGCCTCCTCACCTTGTGAAGATATCTATATGCCAAGTGCCTAGGATAAACCTGCTGGACGTCGTGATATATGTGCTATTTTATTGCTGGCCATAGGCAATAAAATGAGGATTTAAGATGTCCGCTTTACCATATGCTAGTGGCTCACCGCTGACCTGAGTTACGCTGCCGCCAGCACCTTCCAGTATGGCTTGCGCCGCTGCCGTGTCCCACTCACAGGTGGGGGCTAGGCGTGGATAGATGTCAGCCTGACCTTCGGCGATACGTAGGAATTTCAATGAGCTGCCAGCTTGCACAATCTCGGTTTCACCTAGGGAGCTAATAAAAGCGTTAGTGGCCTCATTAAGGTGACTTTTGCTGGCCACAACACGCACTGGCTTCGCCCTTGGCTGGGTTTGTAGGGTGCTGACTTGGCCATCCAGGGCACGCCAGCAGCCAAATTCTCGGCCACCCCAATATAGGGTTTGATCCACCGGCGTGGAAACCAAACCAAAGCTTGGACGATGGTTCTCTATTAGGGCCAGGTTAACCGTAAACTGGCCATTGCGATTAATGAATTCTTTGGTGCCATCCAGCGGGTCGATTAACCAGTAGCAATGGTGCTTTGCGGGTACCTGCAAAGACTTAGCATCTTCCTCTGATACGATGGCAATATCCGGGGTCAAGGTCGCCAAACCAGCAACCAAGACATGATGAGCCGCCAGGTCTGCTTTGGTGACAGGCGAATCATCTTGTTTTTGCTCGATACCAAAATCGGCACCGGAATAGACTTCCATTATCGCTTGGCCAGCCTGCAATACCAATTGTTGCAGGTCGCGTAAAAGTGCCTCATCAGACAGTATGGATTGTGCGCGTTGCATATTATAATTCCAGTTGAGCTAATAACCGATCGGCTAATTGCTCTGCCGTACTGTCGGTTGTGTCCAAGCTATATTCTGGGTTTTGTGGTGCTTCATATGGACTGCTGATACCAGTGAAGTTGGGGATTTCCCCACGGCGGGCTTTTTTATACAAACCCTTTACATCACGCTGCTCCGCTACTTCTAGTGGCGTGTCCATAAATACCTCGATGAACTCGCCCTCATTGAAGCGCGCTCTGGCGCGCTCTCGCTCAGCCTCAAAGGGTGAGATAAAGGCCGTTAGAACAACCAGTCCAGCATCTACCATGAGGTGCGCCAGTTCGGTCACACGTCGGATGTTTTCAATACGATCAGCCTCGGTAAAGCCCAAATCTTTGTTGAGGCCGTGACGCAGGTTGTCGCCATCCAGAAGATAGGTGCGGATGCCCTGCTGGTGCAGCTTTTGTTCAACAACGTTGGCCACAGTTGACTTGCCAGAACCACTAAGACCGGTAAACCAAAGTACCTTGCCTTTGTGGCCATTAAGGCGGTTGCGCGCGTTCTTGTTGACGCTGACATCCTGATGATGCACGTTGGCAGCGCGGCGCAAAGCGAAATCAATCATGCCGGCAGCGACTGTGGCATTACTGAAGCGATCAACCAAGATGAAGGCCCCTATGGGGCGACACTGCTGGTAGGCTTCATAGGCCACGGGTTTGTCGAGGCTGATTTTGGCCACCACAATATCATTTAGATGCAGAGTCCGTGCAGGACTTTGTTGCATGGTGTTGATATTGGTTTTGTACTTAATTTCAGTGATTTGAGCATTTACCCAACTGCTGCCAATTTGCAGACCGTAGCTACGGCCTATAAAGCCTTGTCCATCATCCATCCACACCAGCTCGACTTCAAACTGATCGGATACCTCACACGGATCTTTGGCGCTGACAATCATGTCGCCGCGGGAGGCGTCGATTTCCTTGTCTAGGGTAATGGTCACCGCTTGCCCACATTGGGCTTGTTGAAGCTTTTGTTCAAACAGGATGATTTCATCTACCTTGGCGGTAGCGCCACTAGGTAGTACTCGGACTTCATCGCCCGGTTGCACAGTGCCAGCTGCTATAGTACCGGCAAAACCGCGAAAATCCAGATGCGGGCGGTTTACCCATTGAACAGGGAAGCGCAGCCCATGATCGCTTGCCAGGTTTGGTATGGGGGTGGTTTCTAACATGGCCATTAGGGTAGGGCCGTGGAACCAGGTCATTGCTGCAGAACGGCTTACTACGTTATCTCCCTTAAGGGCGGACATGGGGATAGCCGTAATGTTAGTAAAATTAAATTCCTTGGCAAAGGCTTCAAAGTCGTCACGAATACCTTGGAAAGTGTCTTCTTGGTAATCCACCAAGTCCATCTTGTTGATGGCCAGTACCACTTGTTTAATGCCCAGCAGGGAGCAGATAAAAGCGTGGCGCTTGGTTTGTTCAATGACACCTTTACGAGCGTCAATGAGGATCACAGACAGGTCTGCGTTGGAGGCTCCAGTAACCATGTTGCGAGTATACTGTTCGTGCCCCGGGGTATCAGCTACGATAAACTTACGTTTATCTGTGTTGAAAAATCGGTAGGCAACATCAATGGTGATACCCTGCTCGCGCTCTGCCGCAAGGCCATCTACCAATAAGGCGAAGTCAATATCTCCACCTTGCGTTCCGTAAGTTATCGATTCCTGTTTTAGGCTTGCCACCTGATCATCAAAAATACACTTGGCTTCGTACAATAGGCGCCCAATGAGGGTGCTCTTGCCATCATCAACGCTGCCACAGGTAATAAAGCGTAACAAATCCAAGTCATTTTGTTGTTGCATGAATTGGTCAATAGTGGGGGTATTCATATTGTGGCTCATTAGAAATAGCCCTCTTGTTTTTTCTTTTCCATAGAAGCGGCACTATCACTGTCGATAGCGCGGCCCTGACGCTCGCTGGTGCGGGCCTGCAGTAGTTCTAGAATGATGTCTTGCAGGGTGTCTGCCGATGATTCAATGGCACCAGTGAGCGGATAGCAGCCTAGGGTGCGAAAGCGTACCTGCTTAAGCTGGACTTGTTCGTTGGGCAGTAGCTCCAAGCGCTCGTCATCGACCATCATCAGCATGTTGTCACGTTCGATTACCGGGCGGGTCTGGGCATAATACAGTGGTACTATGGGGATGTTTTCGCGGTAGATGTATTGCCATATATCCAGTTCTGTCCAATTGGAGATAGGAAATACACGAATACTTTCACCCGGGTGCTTGTGACCGTTATAAAGATTCCACAATTCTGGACGTTGATTTTTGGGATCCCAGCGGTGGGCTGAGTTACGGAATGAGAAAACCCGTTCTTTGGCGCGGCTTTTTTCTTCATCACGGCGGGCGCCGCCAAAGGCAACATCAAACTTATAGTGATCAAGCGCTTGTTTTAGACCTTCTGTCTTGGTGATATCCGTATGCAAAGCGCTACCATGTTTCAATGGGCTTATGTCTCGGTCAATGGCATCCGGATTGATATGGGTGATGAGATCCATGCCGGCTTCAGCTGCCATCTTGTCGCGGAATTGGTACATTTCCTGGAA
>JAAERS010000072.1 GCA_024230095.1 Gammaproteobacteria bacterium
ATTATCAGGTGAAACTCGATGACCAGACAAACGCCGTGTGCTGTATTGGCTGCCAAATGGTAGCCAATACCATTATCGATCAAGGTTTGGCTGACTATTATCGTCATCGAGAATTGAGTCAAGGCTCAGGCCCCAGCCTGCCAGCCAATATAAATATTACGATTAGTGACACTAGTCATTGGCAAGCCTACGATGATTCTGATGTGCAAAGTGCTTTTGTCCGTAATAGAGACAATGATGAAAAAGAAACCGAATTGGTTATTGACGGTTTGACCTGCGCTGCCTGCGTATGGTTATTAAACCAACATGTAGGCAAACAACCTGGGGTGCTTCACTTCAATGTAAATCTTACAACACAGCGGGCCTACGTGCACTGGGATGCAACTCAGATCAAACTCAGCCAAATCCTTGCCGCTATTGATACCATTGGTTACCAACCAGGTCCCTATCAAGCCAGTGCCGCCGCGCAACGCAAGGCCAAGGACAAACGCCAAACAATCTTGCGCCTAGGTATTGCTGGCCTCGGTGCCGCCCAAGTCATGATGCTGTCATTTGGCATGTACGCTGGCATGGCCCAAGGCATGGCTCTAAACTATCTACACTTTATTCAATGGGCTGCTCTGGTCATCGCCACACCGGTTGTACTTTACTCGGCTACCCCGTTTTTCCGAGCCGCCTACCGAGCATTAAAAAACCGACACCTAGTCATGGATGTGCCTGTAGCGCTGGCCATCGGAGCCGCTTATATTGCCAGTATATGGGCAACAGTAATGCAAACCGGTGAAGTGTATTACGACTCCGTAACCATGTTTACCTTTTTGCTATTATTAGGTCGTTTTGTCGAAACCACAGCACGTTATCATGCTGGACATGCTGGCAACGAACTCGATCAACTGTTGCCGCCAGTTTGTGAACGTGTAATGGGGAAAACTATAGAACAAATAGCTATTAACAAGCTTGTTGAAGGTGACCTCGTAAGAGTTTTACCAGGAGCGACCATACCTGCTGATGGCGTTCTAGAAGAGGGGCATAGCAGTATCAATGAAGCCGCCCTGACCGGAGAGTTCATGCCCATTAACAAGGGCCAAGGGGACATACTTACCGCTGGCACTATTAATGTATCCAGCAAATTACTAATGCGTGTGAGCAAAACCCAAGACGATAGCCGCCTGCAACAAATATTAAGTATGGTACAACAGGCTCATGGCTTCCGTCCTAAACTTTCAAAGAGCGCTGATCAGGTAGCCCACTATTTCGTCTTTGCCGTGTTAATGATAGCCGCCACTGTATATATCAGCTGGCACTATATTGACCCACAACGTGCTTTTTGGATCACCCTTTCAGTACTTGTCATTACCTGTCCATGCGCCTTGTCTCTTGCTGCACCCACATCTACAGCGGTGGCTACCGCCAGCTTGCGGCGCCAAGGCATACTCATGACCCGAGAAGATTCCCTGGAGCAAATCGCCAAGGTCGACACTATTGTGTTCGATAAAACAGGCACCCTAACAACTGGCGCCATGTCTTTACAAGATACAAGAGCCCTAGGCGATTTAAGCGAATTGGATTGCCGCCTACTAGCAGCGCGTCTAGAGCAAGAATCAGAACACCCAATAAGTAGGGCCTTTCGCCACCTAGATGGCAATGCCTTTAGCCTTACTAATATTGTTAACCACCCTTCCCAAGGCATCAGCGCCAACTGGCTTGCTATGCCTTCGAAAGATAGCCAGCAAATTCGCCTAGGCAAGCCCGAATTTGTAGCAAAAGGGTTTCAGTGGTTAGCTCCTGAACGCCCACCTGGCGAAGGCGTCTGGCTATTGCTGGGTTGTGAAAAACAAGCCTTGGCTTGGCTACACATTGCTGATGCCAAGAGGCCACATTTGAATCAAGTTATGCAACAACTAAAAACCATGGGCATGGAGTTGTGTATCCTATCTGGTGACCATCAGGACAATATCAAAGAACTCGCTATAGAATTAGGCATGGATGACTGGCAAGCTGGCCAAACGCCAGCACAAAAACTCACCTACATACAAAACAAACAGTCACAGGGCAAAACAGTGCTCATGATAGGTGATGGTATCAACGATGCGCCTGTTATGGCCGCGGCTGATGCTTCCTTAGCTATGGCTTCTGGCACAGACCTAAGTAAAGCCAGCGCCCCCGCACTGTTACTACGTGATCATTTGGGGCTTATTTCAGTACTGATCAAAAAAGCCCGTCAAACCCGCCGCATCATGGTGCAAAATTTAGCTTGGGCATTGCTCTACAACCTAGTGGCACTGCCCTTAGCCGCCATGGGTTTGGTACCGCCATGGGGCGCCGCCACGGGCATGTCATTTAGTTCGTTGTTCGTCGTCCTCAACGCCACCCGTTTGCGTCGTATCAAGCATGACGTACAATAGACCCATTGTTTTCCAATAAGGCTTCTCATGGAAATTATATTTTTACTCATACCAGTTGCCATTATACTTGTCGCTGTCGCCGTCTATGCCCTGCACTGGTCTCTCAAAAATGGCCAGTTTGACGACATGGACTCCCCAGCTAGTAAAATATTGTTTGACGACGATGATGATCTTATTCCCGATGATGCCAAGCCCAAAAGCAAATCATGAGCGCAGAACTATTAGCTGCTGTGGCAATCGGATTTGCCGGCGCTGGTCATTGTATTGGCATGTGCGGAGGCATCAGCGCGGCACTTACTCTAGGTGTAAAACATGATGATAGCCGAGCTATCACCTTTAGCCTCGCCTTCAACCTAGGTCGCCTGCTGAGCTATACTTTTATTGGTGCTTTAGTAGGTAGCTTAGCTGCGGTCATAGGGCTCAATAGTTACTTGCAAGAAAGCCTTTTCTTGGCAGGGTTCATGCTCATTCTGATGGGTTTATCCATTGCCCAGATTTGGCAAGGTGTGCGCCGCATTGAAGTCATTGGCAAAGGCATCTGGCAATATATTCAACCCCTAACCAAACGCTTAATGCCGATAAAAAATCTGACTCACGCTCTGGCC
>JAAERS010000073.1 GCA_024230095.1 Gammaproteobacteria bacterium
AGAAGCCATTATTGAATATATGGTAGCAGCCCACGATAAAGGTCAGGATGTCGCTCGCTTACATTCTGGTGATCCCATGTTATATGGCGCTATTGGTGAGCAAATTCGTCGTTTAGACGAACTCGGCATTGATTACCAAATTATCCCTGGCGTCATGGCCACCTCGGCTTCTGCTGCCTGGTTAGGCAAAGAGTTGACCTTGTCGGGCATTTCCCAAACTGTCATTTTGACCCGTTACGAAGGCAAAACGCCATTTCCTGAGCGTGAACGCTTACCTGCCCTTGCGGCAACTGGTGCCACTTTGGCTATTCACCTAGGTGTCACCCGTATTCATAAAATTGTTGACGATTTGCTACCATTTTATGGTGCAGATTGCCCGGTTGCTGTGTGCTACCGCACCAGCTGGCCAGACCAAGACAAGGTGATCGGCACTCTGGGCACTATTGTTGATATGGTGCGGGAAAAGAAATTCACCCGTACTTCTTTGGTCATTGTAGGCCATGTGCTAGATGCCGAAAATTTCGATGATTCTTATCTTTACGATGCTGGCCAAGCCCACATTTATCGTAAAAAGAACCACCACAAGAACAACTAGACCATTACCTAGGAATAACATATGCAACTCAATAAAATCCCCGCCACCGTTGTTACCGGCTTTTTGGGCAGTGGCAAAACCACCTTGTTGTCCAACGTATTGCGGCAGGCCTCCCAAGGTGAAAATGCCAAGCGTATTGCCGTGATTGTCAATGAATTTGGAGAACTAGACATTGACGCCGACTTGTTGCGTAACTGTCCACTGGACTGCGATGATGAGGTATCCTCCGAAACCCAGCAAGGCATTTATGAACTGGCCAACGGGTGCATCTGCTGTACCGTCGAAGAAGAATTTCTACCCGTCATGCAAGAACTGGTTAAGCGGCGCCACGACATCGATCATATTCTCATTGAAACCAGCGGCCTTGCCCTGCCCAAGCCCTTGGTACAAGCCTTTAATTGGCCTGACATTAAGCAGCATTGCACCGTCGATGCGGTAATTACCGTGATCGATGGCCCTGCAGTAGCCGCTGGGCGTTTTGCCCATGATACCGAGAAGGTGCAAGCGCAGCGTTTAGCCGATGAAAGCCTCAACCATGACCCAGACCTAGCCGAATTGTTAGATGACCAGCTAAGTGCTGCCGACCTAGTTCTGGTTTCCAAAAGTGACCTGCTCGATGTTGAACAACGCGCGCAAGTTGAGCGTGTTATCAACCACAAGGTACCTAGCGCGGTAAAAACAGCCTATATCGGCCAAACAGCAGCGGGGCAAAGCGATGCTAATTTGGAGCTGGTCATGGGCCTAGAGGCGGCCGCTGAAGAGCGGATTAATCATGTTCACACACACCACGACCAGCACCATCAACATGGTCACGATCATGACCATGCCCACGACCATTTTGACTCCCATGTCATTAAATTGGGCGAGGTCGATGGAGACCGGCTGCAAGTGATTCTGCAAGAGCTACTGTCACAGTACAATATCTATCGTTGCAAGGGCTTTGCAGCCTTGCCAGGCAAACCCATGCGGCAGGTCTTGCAAGCCGTGGGGCAACGTCTAGAGAGTCATTTTGACCGCCTCTGGCAGGCCGAAGAAACACCCGCGACCTCCTTGGTATTTATTGGCAAGCATATGAGTGCCGACACCTTAACCAAAGCCCTTAAGGCAGCGGAAATCTAAGTTATGCACCTACTGGCAGCGCAACCCGGCGGTTTCGTCGAGGAAGAAGGCATCATCGACCTGGGCCAAGACCCCGCTCGCATGGTGATTCTGGCCGCTGCCGAAACCAGTTTGGCCATGCTGGCCGACGCCGCCGAACAACTAGGCGACGAAATAGCAAGCCTGCGCTTGGCCAACTGGAGTCACCTAATAAAGCCAGCAGCCTATGACCTGTATGAAGACAAGGTATTAGAGCAAGCCGAACTGGTAATAGTGTCTTTATTGGGCGGTGCCAGCTACTGGCAATATGGTTTTCAGCGTTTACAAGCCTGGCAACAAGCCAAACCCGGCCGTCAGCTCATCTTGGTGCCGGGAGATGATACCCCCGATCCACAATTGGTCGCCGCCAGTAGTATCAGCCTAGATGGTTACACTCGCCTCTGGGCCTACCTGCGCAATGGTGGCGTGGGCAACGGGATTAGCCTGCTGCGCTACTGCCAGCAAACTTGGCTAGAGCCCGAGCATGAAGCGACCTGGCACGAGCCTTATAGTTTACCCCAAGCCATGTTATATGTGCCTGGCCAAAGCCAGGCCAGCCTTACCGACTGGCGCCAACAGGCGCAAGCCAGAGGCATCGCCGAAACGGCCCCCAGTGTCGTATTACTGTTCTACCGAAGCCACCTGCAAAGTGGCAATACCGGCATGTTCGATGGCCTGCTAAGCGCTCTTGAGGATGCTGGTCTAAACCCTATTGCCTTAGCCATCACGTCTCTCAAGGATCCCGTGGCCAAAGCACTCATCAATCACACTATTGAAGCCGTGGATGCGCGCTTGGTGGTGAGTAGCTTAGGGTTTGCCAATAATCGGGTTGACACACCGGAGCTGAGCGCTGAACCAAGCCACTATAATTTGCCAATTGCTCGAACCATTCCCGTGTTGCAATTGGTATTGAGCTCCACTACCCGGGATGCCTGGCAGGAATTTAGCCAAGGCCTGCGCTCTCGTGATATCGCCATGCAGGTAGTACTGCCAGAAATGGATGGCCATGTGCTGACTCGTGCTGTCAGCTTTCGTTGTTTGGAGCAACGTCTAGAACGCACCCAGATTAGCCTTACTCGGTATGTCTTGGATGATGAGCGCGCCGCCTTTGTGGCGCAACTCGCCTGGCGCTACTGCAACCTGCAAAGTAAGGCCAATAAAGACAAGCGTGTTGCCTTGATCTTAGCCAACTACCCCACCAAAGACGGCCGTATCGGCAATGGTGTTGGCTTGGATACACCCGCTTCTACGGTTAACATTTTGCAGGCTATGGCCGCGGCCAACTACCCCATCGACCAGTTGCCAAGTAATGGCGACGCCCTAATTCAAAGCTTATTGGAAAGTGTCACCAACAACCCCACTACCCTGCACCACCTACCCTGTTGGCAGAGTCTTGGGGTCGACGAGTACATGCATTACTTTAGGCAGTTACCAGAGGTCAATCAGCAGCAGATCTGGCAGCGCTGGGCCGGTCCAGAGCAAGACCCCAAGTTCCGTCAAGGGCGCTTAATGATTGCCGGTATCCGGCTAGGCGAAACCTTTGTTGGTATCCAGCCTGCCCGTGGTTACAACATGGATCTTAGTGCCAACTATCATGACCCAGATTTGGTGCCTCCCCATAGTTATCTGGCGTTTTATTTCTGGTTGCGCCATACCTATCAAGTTGATGCATTCATCCATGTCGGCAAACATGGCAACCTGGAGTGGCTACCCGGCAAGGGTGTGGCCCTCTCAGACACTTGCTATCCTGATCTGATTCTGGGTCCCATGCCCCATTTCTACCCATTTATCGTCAATGATCCCGGTGAAGGAGCCCAGGCCAAACGTCGCTCCCAAGCCGTGATCATTGACCATCTAATGCCACCGATGGCACGGGCTGAGGCTTATGGTGACATGGCCGACTTGGAGTGCTTAGTGGATGAATTGTACCAAGCAACTGGCTTAGATATCGGGCGCGAACAATGGTTGCGGCAGCAGATTGTTGACAAGTTAGCCAGTAGTCACTTACAAGAGGAGTTAGGGCTCAGTGTTGGCAGTGACGAAGACGCACTGTTAGCTGAACTGGATGCCTATTTGTGTGACATTAAAGAAGCGCAAATTCGTAATGGTTTGCATATTCTAGGACAATTGCCTCAGGCCACCGAATTAGCCGAAACCCTAGTGGCATTACTGCGCCTACCCAGGGGAGAGCAGCCCCACCAACAAGGCATCCTGCACAACTTGCGAGACGATCTTGGCCTGCTGGATTATGACCCTTTGACAACTCAGGTCTGTGATTGGCTGGGCCCCAAACCAGAAGTGCTATTGCAGCAGTCAGATGCGCCATGGCGCACCAACATGGATACCCGCGAACGCTTGGAACACATGGCGCTGCATACGGTGACTGACTACCTGCTAGGTAGCGAAGATATATCCTCCCTAACGCTAAAGCTGCCGGCTACCGCCCAGCAACTGACCCATGCCAAACAGGTACTTATGGCGGCATTACATACCAGTGCCGAGCAGGAAATCCAAGCCTTAATGGCAGGCTTAAATGGCCAATCTGTCGCCCCCGGCCCTAGCGGCGCACCCACTCGTGGCCGTTTGGACACGCTACCCACAGGGCGCAATTTTTTCTCTTTGGACAACCGCTCCGTGCCTTCGCCTGCGGCTTGGGCCCTCGGCCAACTTTCCGCCCAGTCATTACTCGAACGCCATCTACAAGAAGAGGGTGATTATCCTCAGCAGTTAGGCCTGTCGGTCTGGGGCACTGCCACCATGCGCACAGGCGGTGATGACATCGCCCAGGCCTTTGCTTTAATGGGCATCAAACCTGTTTGGGCACCAGGTTCCCAACGTGTAGTTGATTTTGAGATCATTCCAGCCATGCAATTGGGCCGACCGCGGGTGGATGTCACTTTACGCGTATCCGGCTTTTTTCGGGATGCCTTCCCCAATGTCATGAAGCTTTATGATGCCGCCGTACTGGCCCTGATCGATTATGACGAGCCGGGGACAAGCAATACCATACGGGCTCACGTTGAAGCCCGTCAAAGTGAACTGCAAGCCAGTGGTATGGAAGCCCAACAAGCACAACGTCAGGCCGCCTATCGGGTATATGGTAGTAAACCCGGTGCCTATGGTGCGGGGCTGCAAGGCTTGATAGATGAGCGTTGTTGGAATGAGCGCAGTGATCTTGCACAAGCTTACGTCAACTGGGGTGGTTATGCCTATGGCAACTGGTCAACCAACCCTGATGAGCCTGCCGACGGCGTAGCAGCGCATGGTGATTTTCAACACCGCCTGAGCCAACTGCAAGCCGTGGTGCAAAATCAAGATAACCGCGAACACGACCTACTAGATTCTGATGACTACTATCAGTTTCAAGGGGGGATGACTAATGCCGTTACTCAGTACAGTGGTGCCACGCCAAGCGTCTATCATAATGACCACAGTAATCCCACAGCACCCAAAACGCGTACCCTGAAAGAGGAACTGAATCGGGTCTTGCGCTCACGCGTGCTCAACCCCAAGTGGATCGGTGCTATGCAACGCCATGGTTATAAGGGGGCCTTTGAGATGGCGGCCAGTGTTGACTATCTATTTGCCTATGATGCCACCACAGATTTGATCGACGACTATCAATATGAACAGGTTAGTGAGGCCCTAATTTTTGACCCCCAAAACCAAGATTTTCTGCGCCAACACAATCCTGCCGCGCTTGAAGAAATGGCCGAGCGCATGCTGGAAGCTTGCCAACGCAATATGTGGCAAGCACCACAAGAACAGGCCAACAAACTACAGGATTTGCTACTCCATATGGATCAACAACAAGAGCAAGGGCAATGACCATGACTAACCGCTATCGCAATGGGCAAACCTTGATGGTACAAGGCACCACTTCTGACGCCGGCAAAAGTGTCTTGGTTACCGCCCTGTGTCGCATGTTGGCGCGCCAGGGCATCAAGGTCGCCCCCTTTAAGAGTCAAAATATGGCCCTTAACAGTGCGGTAACCCCCGCTGGCGGTGAGATAGGTCGCGCCCAAGCAGTGCAGGCCGAAGCCTGTTTTTTACAGCCTGATGTGCGCATGAACCCCATCTTGCTCAAGCCCAATAGCGACCTAGGTTCGCAAGTGATTGTTAGAGGCAAGGCCATTGGTAATATGAAAGCGGCGGTGTATCACAACTACAAACCAGAGCTGCTCAAAGATGTGGTCAACGCCCACGACGAGCTGCGTCAAGAATTTGATATGGTGATTGTTGAAGGTGCCGGCAGCCCAGCAGAAATTAACCTGCGAGAACATGATCTGGCCAATATGGGCTTTGCCGAGGCCATCGACTGCCCTGTTATTATTGTGGCCGATATTGATCGTGGCGGTGTTTTTGCCCACCTGTTTGGCACCTATGCCCTGCTTAGCGAAAGCGAACAAAAACGTATTGAGGGCTTTGTCATTAACCGTTTCCGCGGTGACCCTGCTCTGCTGCAAGGCGGCCTGGATTGGCTAGAGGCCAAAACCGGCAAGCCCGTATTAGCAGTCTTGCCCTACATTCACAATTTGCACATTGAAGCCGAAGATGCAATTGCCAAGCAGCAGCTAGACAGCCAAGCCCATCAACTCAAAGTGATCGTGCCCGTATACCCCCGGGCTAGTAACCATACGGACTTTGATGCCTTGCGCATGCACCCACAGGTGGACTGCCAGCTATTACGTGACGTCAATGCCTTCCAAGGTGCTGACTTAATTATTCTGCCAGGCAGCAAGAACACCCGCGGTGATCTGGCTTGGTTAAAACAACAGGGCTGGGACAAACTAATTCAACGGCACCTGCGCTTGGGTGGCAAGGTTATGGGTATTTGCGGTGGTTACCAGATGCTAGGAAACTGGGTACATGATCCTCAAGGCAGCGAATCGACTCCTGGTAGCTGTTTGGGTTTGAAGCTACTAGACATTGAAACCACACTCGCTGGCGACAAGCAATTGCGCAATGTGCAGGGCCGTTGGGCCGGTTTGCATGAGCAAGACGTTGAGGCTGCCTTGAGCGGCTACGAAATCCATGTTGGCGTCACCGAAGGTGCTGACACAAAGCGCCCTCTAGTGCACTTACACGATGAATTGGGTGAGCGCTGTGATGGCGCCCGCAATGCCGATAACACGGTCATGGGGACCTATATACACGGCATCCTCGATGAATCCTGCTTGCTGGATTCAATACTCAACTGGGCCGGACTCAGCGATATACAAAGTTTTGACTACCAAGCTCACCGGGCCAATGAAATTGAGCGTTTAGCCGACGCCACGGAGGCCGCTCTGCCTTTGGCTAATGTCTATAAACTGCTACACTGGTCACCAACATGAGTGTCCTAATCAGTACCTTACTAGCCTTATTTATGGATCACCGCCTTGGTGAGCCCAAACGCCTGCACCCCTTGGTGGGGTTTGGCAGTTTAGCAGACGTCCTAGAAAGTTGGCTCAACAACGATCAGCCAGTGAATGCCTCTCGCTGGTGGGGTTTGACTGCCTGGGTGTTGGCCGTACTGCCCCTCACCTACATCGCTTATGCGGTCAGCGATTCCTTGCAAGCAAGCTGGATACTGCACACCTTAGTGGCCGCCGCAGTATTGTATCTGGCTATCGGCTGGCAAAGTCTGATACAACATGCCAAGGCCGTTTATACTCCCCTAGTGGACGGTGACATCGAGCAGGCACGTCAAGCTGTGAGCTATATTGTTAGCCGTGACACACAACAACTTAATGAATCAGAAGTTGCCACGGCGGCCACCGAATCCGTATTAGAAAATGGTGCCGACGCTATCTTTGCGGCCTTATTTTGGTTTGCCCTAGCCGGTATTCCCGGTGTTGTACTGTACCGTTTAAGCAATACTTTGGATGCCATGTGGGGCTATAAAAACCAGCGTTTTTTGCATTTTGGCTGGGCCGCAGCCCGCATTGATGACGTTTTGAACTTTGTTCCCGCTAGGTTAACAGCCCTAACCTATACCCTGTGTGGCCATAGCCGCATAGCATGGCGCAGTTGGCAGCAACAAGCTGGCACTTGGAAAAGCCCTAATGCTGGCCCTGTTATGGCGGCCGGCGCCGGCGCTCTGCAGGTACAACTCGGCGGTGCTGCCCCCTACCACGGGCAGCAACAATCTCGCCCAAGTCTCGGTGAAGGCGAGCCAGCTCAGGCCGCAACTATCATGCAGGCCTGCCAATTGGTAGAGCGCAGTCTGGGCTTATGGGTAGCCGCTTTGGTAATCCTGCTCGTATTGATGCAGTTGCAAGGAAATTAGCCATGAGCCTTATTCACGGTGGCGACCTATATAGCGCCAGCAAACGCTTTGGCCGTCCTATTAATGATTGGTTAGATCTGTCTACGGGCATCAATGTACACAGCTACCCAATTCCAGCCATCGCCCCACCAGCATGGCAGCGCCTGCCCTACCTAGAGCCGCAATTACTGCAGGCTGCGCAGCACTACTATGGTACTGACCATGTGTTGCTCACCGCTGGCAGTCAAGCCGTCATTGAGCGCTTGCCAGAAATATTACACCAGCAAGGCAACCGCCTCTGTGCCTTATTGCCTGATATTGGCTACCAAGAGCATCACCGAGCCTGGGGTTTACAGACCACGGTAATGACCTATTCAGGGCTGATCGATGCCAGTGCTCAAATCAGTGATTTGTTAAATCAACCTAACGTGGGCCATCTAGTACTGATCAACCCGAACAACCCCACAGGCAGTACCTATGGCCCAGATCAAATACGCACTTGGGCTCAGCAACTGGCAAAAAAACAGGGTTATGTGGTAGTGGATGAGGCCTTTATCGACTGCCAACCCCAGCATAGCGTCATGACCCAGGATATGCCCGACAATGTGCTAGTGCTACGCTCTTTTGGTAAGTTTTTTGGCTTGGCCGGCATTCGCCTTGGCGCCATGATAGCACCACCACGGCTACGCCAGCAGATGACCAACATCATGGGGCCATGGTGTGTTAACGGCCCAGCTCAAGCCATTGCCACAGAGGCCTTCCAGAATTTGGCATGGCAGCAAAGCATGGTGCAACAGTTACAACTAGAACAAGGCCAGCAACGCGCTTTATGGCAAGATTTTTTATTGCGTATTGGCACCCGATTGCAAGCCGATACGCCCCTGTTTCGTAGTTTTCTCCTGCCCGCAACACAGGCCGAAGATCTGCACACTCTAGGGGCCAAAGCCGGTATACTAGTAAGGCCCGTACCCATTACAGAAACAACCACTCTGGTGCGCGTGGGCAACATTGACTTAACCAACCAGCCACACCTAGACCGCTGTCGGGCCTGGCAAATAAGTATAGGATAACACCATGGGGTACTTCCCACTTTTTCACCAAGCTGAACAACTACAAGCCTTGATTGTGGGTGGCGGCAAAGTGGCATCACGCCGCGCTAAAGCATTATTGAAAGCTGGTGTTACCTGTGATTTGATTGCCCTTGAATGCCAACCAGAATTGGCCGCTATGATTCTCGCCAATGGTGGTCAGGTAACACAGCAAGCCTTTGCGGTGGAACTGGTGCAAGCCCGACATAACCTGCTGTTAGGTGTGACTGATAATAGCCAAGTAAACCAAAGTGTCGCCAGTGTCGCCAAGCAACGCGGCTTGTTGGTCAATGTGGCCGATGACCCCACGGCAGGCAATGTTATCTTTGGTGCCACAATTGACCGCCACCCCCTCACTATTGCCATCAACAACGGCGGTGCATCGCCGGTATTGACACGCCTGTTACGTCAACAACTCGAACAGTTTGTGCCCACCCATTATGGCCACTTGGCCGAGCTGGTAGGCAACTATCGTGACACTGTCAAAGCGGCCCTGCCTAAGGAAAGTGACCGTATCAGCTTTTGGGAAAGTATCTTGCAAGGCGCTGTGGCGGAGGCCTTGTTTTCTGGCCAGCATGAGATAGCTGAAGGGTTATTAAAAAAAGCCTTACACGAAGTTGAAAAACACACTAACCATGGTGAAGTCTACCTCCTAGGCGCAGGCCCAGGCGACCCGGACCTGCTTACCCTGCGAGCTTTTCGCCTGTTACAGCAAGCCGACGTCGTACTATATGATGCCTTGGTGTCAGAGCAGATAATGGCCTTGGTGCCAGAATCAGCCGAACGTATATATGTGGGTAAACGTCGAGCAAACCATAGCGTACCGCAAGCGGGTATCAATCAGTTATTGGCAGACCATGCCAAGCTGGGCAAACGTGTAGCGCGTCTCAAAGGGGGTGATCCATTTATCTTTGGCCGAGGCGGCGAAGAAATTGAAACCCTAGCCCAACACGGCATTCCTTTTCAGGTCGTCCCTGGCATCACCGCTGCCAGTGGTTGTTCCGCTTATGCCGGCATACCCCTAACACATCGTGAGCACGCCCAATCTGTGCGCTTTGTCACCGGTCAATTACGTGATGGCAGCATTGCACTAGATTGGCCGGCATTGGCCGTTGAACACCAAACCCTGGTCTTCTACATGGGTCTAAACAGCCTTCCGGTTATCTGCCAACAGCTCATAGCGCATGGCATGGATGCTAACATGCCCGCGGCCTTAATAGAAAAAGGCACCACTCAGGATCAACGCGTGATCATCTCCGACCTTAGCCAAATGCCCAGTGTTATGGCCGCCCAAACTGTTATGTCGCCATCCCTATTTATTGTCGGTCGCGTGGTCGATCTGCATGAC
>JAAERS010000074.1 GCA_024230095.1 Gammaproteobacteria bacterium
TAATATCACGGTAATCGAAATCACCCAATAGTGCCATTCACGAGGGGCACAAAGTTGGCCGACTCCACTTTTTCTTTAGCAAAGTAATTGCCAGAGCGCGTAATCTTCAATAAATGTTGCTCACCCGTGCCAACGGGAATAATCATACAGCCACCTTCGGCCAACTGCCACTGCAACGCCTTGGGCACTTCGGCTGGCGCCGCTGTCACAAGGATACCGTCAAAAGGCTCTCTATCTAACCAACCGGCATAGCCGTCACCATGACGGTACACCACATTGTTAATGCCCATATCTTGCAAGCGTTGACGAGCCCGATTGAGCAAAGGTTCTATACGTTCAATGGTAAACAAACGGGGCACCAATTGCGCCAGTATGCTGGTTTGGTAACCGGAACCGGTGCCCACCTCAAGTACCTTTTGTGCCTTGCAGGAGCGCAATAGTAACTCACTCATGCGCGCCACAGTATAAGGACGAGACAAGGTTTGGTTATGCCCGATAGGCAATGCCGAATCTTCATAAGCACGATGGGACAATGCCTGATCCAAAAACAAATGCCTTGGCGTAGATCCCATTACCTGCAATACCTGAGGATGAGAAACCCCATTTTTTTGCAATTGCTTTACCAAACGCTGACGTGTGCGGGCCGAAGTCATACCAATGCCAGCACGCTGATGACGATCCACGGGAGACTGACCAAAGCGCATTAAAAATACTCCTGCAACCATGGCTCCAAAGGTGCATAAGCCGCGCGACTAGCCATATCTGGCGCCAAGGGTGTTACCGATACGTAACCATTAGCCACAGCGTGAAAGTCCGTACCGGGTGCGCCATCGGACACCTCACCTACCTTGCCGATCCAAAAACAACGATGACCACGGGGGTCTTGAGCATCAATAGCAGCCTGACCCATACGGCGGGTCCCTAAAGTGGTTAACTGTACCCCTTTTATGTCTTCATAGGGAATGTCTGGCACATTAACATTGACAATACATCGCGCTGGCAACTGCAAATTTTCGATACCGGCCATTAAACGCGCCACCACCTTTGCCGCCGTTTCAAAGTGCTGATGACCAACCAAAGAAACAGCCATGGCATGATGAGGCAGGTAACGCCCTTCCATAGCAGCCGCAACTGTACCTGAATACAGCACATCATCGCCTAGGTTAGCCCCATGGTTAATGCCAGAAACCACCATGTCTGGTTTGATATCCAAAGCACCGTTAATACCCAAATGTACACAGTCTGCAGGTGTACCATCCACACCGTAAAAGCCATTATCTTGAGGCATAACACGTAATGGCCGAGTCAGGGTAAGGGAGTTGCTGGCACCACTTAAATCGCGATCTGGGGCGATCACTGTCACAGCATGCACTGGCATAATAGCTTGTACCAGATGATACAAACCTTGGGCATGGACACCATCATCATTAGAAATCAAAATGTGCATGTAATACCGCCGTTTATGAGCTTTTCTGATGTTGGTTGGTGGTGTTTACCAGCTCGCGCAATACACTGGTTGCATAGGCACCGCGAAGCAACGTAAAGCGCAATTCTAACACACTGTCTGGCAACCACTGCCACTGATAATCCATGGGCATCAAACGCAGGGACCGCCGGTCCGCATCCAAACGCAAGTCCGCCAATCCCTGCAACCAGGCTTGGTAGTTTTGCAGGCAACTGTGTTCCAATTCGGTAGCATGGCTGCTTTGGCCACGCCCTGAGCGCCCAGCCAAAAGTCCAGTAGGAGCTATCTCAGCGGCTTCAATACGGGACTGAATATCGGCATTGGCATCGGCCTTAAAGGGGTTATAGTCTTCACTTTCCACATAAAAATCACCCGCCATAGCGGTTAACCAGTTACCTTTAGCCACCCGTTCAGATACAAGCTGATTAAACAAATAGGAACGTGCAGCTGAAATAGCCATACCCCGCTGAAAGCGATCTTTAATATTTGCCCCGGCCAGCAAATCAGCCGCCATATCCAGATTTTGGCCTTGGTGGCCAAAACGTTGCTCACCAAAGTAATTGGGTACACCCTGTGCGCCAATAGTGAGCAAGCGATGTTCTAGGTCAGCACTTGGTTTTAGTTCACCTAGACGTATTACAAAACTGTTGCTTAAATGGGCGCCTATACGCAGTTTTTTTTGGTGACGAGTAATCTGGTGCACATGCACCTTGTCTGACTGTAGCGAGTTCCAATCAGGCTCCACAATAGCCTTACCCGGTAAATGTATAGCAAACCATTGGCGTGTCACCCCGTGACGGTCTTTAAGGCCAGAATAGGTTACTTGGCGCATCGGCACATTGGCTAATTTTGCCAACTGCCTAGCAAGATAGTCTGTATTGGTGCCAGCTTTGGTAATATCCAGAAATACATGTTCGCCCGCTCCAGACGGCTCAAACCCAAGGTTTTCAAACACCTGAAAGTCCTGCCACTGTCGCTTAAACTGGGCCGTTTCAGTGGGTTGGCCAAGGGCATACTGCCAATTAGCAGGCCATAGTAAAGGCGCTAACTCGCTCATTGGGGCTCCACCAATTGATAAAAGGTCTCTTGTGGTTTCAACATGCCCAAATCACTGCGCGCACGTTCTTCTACCGCTTCCAACCCTTGTTTTAGGTCTTCTACTTCAGCGTACAGCTGCTCATTACGTTGCTGCAACGCCAAGTTAATCTGCTTTTGCTGCGCAATTTGCTGCTGCAAGGCACTCACTTCAACCTGCCCTGTTGCACCAAACCAGTACTGATACTGCAAAATGCCGGCAACCACAACAAGAAATATAACAATAGCACGCATTCATTTTCACCAATAAAAAAGGGAGCAGTTACCATCTAGTATGGTAAACCTACTCCCTTTATACCAGTCAGCAAGGAATTACTGACCTTTTATTTCGCTACGACCACGATACGGCGCCGCACCGTTAAGCTCTTCTTCAATACGCAGCAAACGGTTGTACTTGGCTACACGATCAGAACGACATAGGGAGCCTGTCTTGATCTGGCCGGCACTGGTCGCTACGGCTAGGTCGGCAATGGTTGTATCTTCAGTCTCGCCAGAACGGTGAGAAATAACCACGCTAAAACCAGCGTCTTGCGCCATTTTGATAGCCGCCAAGGTTTCAGTCAACGAACCAATCTGATTAAACTTAATAAGAATGGAATTACCAATGCCTTGCTCAATACCCCGAGTCAGGATTTTGGTATTGGTAACAAACAAGTCATCACCCACCAGTTGCACTCGATCACCACACTTGTTGGTTAAATCCTGCCAACCGTCCCAATCACTTTCGTCCATACCGTCTTCAATGGAGACAATAGGGTGTTTGTTGGTCAATGACACCAAGTAATCTGCGAAACCTGGGGCATCAAAGCTCTTACCTTCACCACTTAGATTGTATTGGCCATTCTCATAAAATTCAGAAGACGCGCAATCAAGGGCCAGTGTCACATCCTCGCCCAAGGTGTAACCGGCATGGGTTACGGCTTCAGCAATCACTTCCAAAGCTGCTTCGTTAGAGGGCAGGTTAGGTGCAAAGCCACCTTCGTCACCCACGGCTGTATTCAACCCACGGCTGCTTAGCACCTTCTTTAGGGCGTGAAAAATTTCGGCGCCGCAGCGCAAGGCTTCAGCAAAGTTGTTAACACTAACCGGCTGGACCATGAACTCTTGGATATCCACATTGTTGTCAGCGTGTTCACCGCCGTTGAGGATATTCATCATCGGTACTGGCATGCTGTACTGGCCTGGCGTTCCATTTAGTTCAGCGATATGGGCGTATAAGGGCAATCCCTTGAACTGTGCAGCAGCTTTGGCAGCCGCCAAAGATACGGCCAAGATAGCATTTGCACCCAAGACCTCTTTGTTTTCGGTAGCATCCAATTTGATCATAGCACCATCTAGTGCCGCTTGATCGGTCGCATCCATACCTCTTAGGCAATCGAGGATCGGCCCGCGAATACCTGCTACGGCCTGCAGCACGCCTTTACCTAGATAACGTGCCTTGTCGCCGTCACGCAGCTCCAGAGCTTCCCGTGATCCAGTCGATGCGCCCGATGGTGCGCAGGCACTGCCCATCTGACCACCGGCCAAAATAACATCGGCTTCAACGGTAGGATTACCACGTGAGTCAAGTACTTCACGTGCCTTAATATCAACAATCAATTGATCCAAAACTAACTCCTATAGGGGTATGGATTAAGTACTGAGCGCAATTGCACAACAATATATTTACGTTTACACAAGGCAAACACGTCAACCAAACAGGCGCTAACAGCAAGTCAGCAACCAATGATGCAGATGGTTAACACCGTCTGATAGTAAAATAGTCGTTATGCAAAGTGCTCCTTATTTGACTCCAGCGTGAGTAATGCCGGCGCGAACAAAGCCTTCAAATAAGCCATGTCCATCACGCGGAGTCGAGGTAAATTCGGGGTGGAACTGACAAGCTACAAACCAAGGGTGATCGGCTAACTCAACCATTTCTACCAAACTGCCATCACTAGACCGACCAGAGAATATCAAACCAGCTTGTTCTAATTCAGGCACAAAATTGTCATTCACTTCGTAGCGGTGACGGTGACGCTCCACTATGACATCTTGACCATAACACTGATGAGCGATGCTGCCCTCTTTTAGTTGGCACTCCTGGGCGCCCAAACGCATGGTGCCACCTAGGTCTGAGTTTTCATCACGTTGTTCAACACGGCCATCCTGAGCCAACCATTCGGTAATCAAGCCAATCACATTATGCTTGGAGTCTGGATCAAACTCACTACTACTCGCATCGGCCCAACCAGCCACATTTCGAGCGTATTCAATGACAGCCACCTGCATACCTAGGCAGATACCCAGATAAGGAATTTTATTTTCGCGGGCAAACTGCACCGTGGCTATCTTGCCTTCGGTACCACGCTCACCAAAGCCACCTGGGACTAATATGGCGTCCACTCCGTTCAATAAGCCGGTGCCTTTATTTTCAATTTCTTCGGCATCAATATACAGGGTATTTACCTTAGTACGGTTCTTAATACCAGCATGGCTAATCGCTTCAATCAGGGATTTGTATGCATCCAGCAATTCCATGTATTTGCCCACCATGGCAATGGTAATCTCGCGCTCTGGATTTAACTTGGCGTCAGCGACAGCTTGCCATTCAGACAAGTCCGCTTCGGGACACTGCAAACCAAAGCGGTCTACAACAATGCTATCAAGGCTTTGTTGACGCAACATGGTGGGGATTTTGTAAATGGTATCGGCATCCGGCAAAGAAATAACAGCACGCTCTTCGACGTTGGTGAATAGCGCGATCTTCTTGCGTTCTGGTGCTTCAATGGACACCTCAGAACGACACACTAAAATATCAGGCTGAATACCAATAGATCGCAACTCTTTGACCGAGTGTTGCGTGGGTTTGGTTTTGGTTTCACCAGCAGTAGCTATGTAAGGCACCAAGGTTAAATGCATAAACATGGCACGGTTAGAGCCCAGTTCCACCTTCAACTGACGCACCGCTTCCAGAAACGGTAGTGATTCGATATCACCGACGGTGCCACCAATCTCGACCAAGGCCACATCAGCACCCTTCGCACCCAAATGCACGCGACGCTTAATTTCATCGGTAATGTGAGGAATTACCTGTACGGTGCCACCTAGGTAATCGCCACGGCGCTCTTTAAGCAATACATGCTCATAAACACGCCCGGCAGTAAAATTGTTATCCTGATGCATTTTAGTACGGATAAAACGCTCATAGTGGCCTAAATCAAGATCCGTTTCTGCACCATCCTCAGTTACAAACACTTCACCATGTTGGAACGGGCTCATGGTACCAGGATCCACATTGATATAAGGATCCAGTTTGAGCATGGTCACTTTCAAACCACGAGCTTCAAGAATAGCGGCCAAGGACGCCGAAGCGATACCTTTGCCTAAAGAAGATACCACCCCACCTGTTACAAAGATAAAACGAGTCATGTAATGCCTATATACCTATTACGCTGCTCGGCAGTTGCTGGAAACGCCACTGCAAGCAAAAAATAACGCACCCATTAACAATTCACATCCATAAATAGGCCTCAGGCGGTCACAGATATGCTGAAAATTTCGGTACGAACGTGTGTTAACTTTGATGTAAAAAGTCCGCAAAAAAAGGCGCAAACTTTCTCTTCATGATGGGCGTGTAGGATACCAGAAAGCCACCTTTAGGACAATTACCAAGCTGGCTTTTGAGGTTAATTAGGGCTTCTTTCTGGCGTCTCCCCAGACCAACCCCAGCCCATGCCTTGTGTCGGCGCAGCAAAACCCTGACAAATCCACAGGTCAGCGACCATAGCCAGCTCCCCATTAAGCCAAAACAAAGGCAGTGTCGCGCGCTGCCAAGGGGGCACTTTATATTCTTGCAATAGCTTTTTTAAACTCTGGCTATGGGCCCGCCCCTCGGGGCGACAACGCTCGCTGCCCTGCCGAACAGTGACTCGCAGCTCATCCCCAGGCTGCAGCAAAAGTCCGCCAGCAACAGGCCTTAAAACACCACCCGCTAGATTCACCTGAGCGGGCTGGGCAGTCGCAAGGGGCCAAATCATGCTTTGTTCGTCTGTCCCACTGACGCTGCCAGAATGGCCAGTGGCATTGCTGGTAACGCCACCGCCGCTCCAATAAAGATCACCATATGCTCGGCGTAATTCACCTGCCGCTAGGCGCAGACAAGGCTGCCTATCCTTGGCTGCGGTTAATACCTGCTTGTCAATTTGCAGCATAGTCCCATAGTCAGGTGCCAATTCGCCAAGCTGTTGCAGCCACCAGCGCAGCAGGTTATAGCGCCGCTCCGGGGTAAGATCAAGCAACCGAGCTACCGGCAATCGGGCTTCGGTATGAGGCTCATCTGCATTTAACAGCTGGTAATCCTCTTGCGCAACCTGCTCTAGTAGCGTTTGTGTTGCCTGCATAATTTGGCTGGTGGTCTTTACTCGCTGTAATAGGCTCGGCCAGCGTTGCTGTAATAGAGGCATCACCTGACGGCGCAAATAATTACGTTCAAACTGTTCATTGTCATTACTGGGATCATCAAGCCACTGCAATTGCTGCTCTTGTGCATACGCCAACAGGCTGTCCCGGCTAACTGACAACAAAGGCCGTTGTAAATACCCTAAACCCAATGACCGCCGCTCTCGCATAACGCCCAGCCCCGCCACACCAGCGCCGCGCAACAAACGCAATAGCAAGGTTTCAGCTTGATCATTAGCGTGCTGTGCCAATAGCAACGTATCGCCAGGCTCAAGCAGCTTTTCAAACACTTGATAGCGGGCAGCACGAGCTGCGGCTTCCAAGCCTTGCTGTTGTTGTAACTGAGGATCAATCTGTACTTTTACGCAGTGGCTGGAAAAGCCATAGGTTTGAGACTGTTCTGCCACCAGTTGCAGCCAGGCATCAGCCTCAGCCTGCAAACCGTGATGGATGTGGACTACCTTAATTTCGGGTACGGAGATAGCAGGATCCTGTTGCATCTGCTTAACAAGATGCAACAGGCACATGGAGTCAAGGCCACCACTGACCGCAAGCCACCAGCGACTGGCCTGCATAGGCAAGCTGGCCTGTATACGCTGCGCCAGCGGGGTCATGATTTTAGGAGCTGATGCCGTAAGCCATCAGGCGTTGATAACGACGTTCCAGCAAAGCTTCCATATCCAACTGCTGAAGATCATGTAACTGGGTTACCAAGGAGGCTTTTAAGCTTGAAGCTATAAGATCCACATCACGGTGAGCACCGCCTAAGGGTTCTTGTACAATGTGATCCACCAAACCCAACTCCTGCAAACGCTGCGAGGTGATACCCATGGCATTCGCAGCATCAGCGGCATAGTCAGCACTTTTCCATAAGATAGAGGCACAACCCTCCGGTGAAATCACTGAATAGGTTGAATATTGCAGCATATTCAATTGGTCAGACACACCGATAGCTAGAGCCCCGCCGGAACCGCCCTCTCCAATCACTGTGGCAATAATAGGACTGCGAAGATCCGACATTTTCAACAAGTTATAAGCAATCGCTTCACTTTGACCACGTTCTTCGGCATCGATGCCAGGGTAAGCCCCTGGGGTATCAATAAAGGTCAAGATAGGCATTTTGAAACGCTCAGCGGTTTGCATTAGACGCAAAGCCTTGCGATATCCTTCGGGGCGCGGCATACCAAAATTGCGTGCGACCTTTTCTTTAACACTACGTCCCTTTTGCTGACCAATCAACATTACTGGTTTGTCATCCAAACGGGCAATGCCACACATCATAGCTTGATCATCACCAAAATGACGGTCTCCGTGCAGCTCATCAAAATCAGTAAATATGCGCTCCACATAGTCCAACATATAAGGGCGCTGGGGGTGACGCGCCACCTGCGATACCTGAGCAGCCGATAACTTGGCAAAAATATTGCCGGTCAGGCTAACACTCTTTTCCTGCAAGGTTGAAATTTCATCGGTAATGTTCAACTCATTGTCATTACCAAGCAAGCGCAAGGCGTCAATTTTAGCCTCTAACTCAGCAATAGGTTGTTCAAAATCTAGATAATTCGGGTTCATATGAGAGCATCTTAAATATAGTAAACAATAGCTGGTGATATTATAACCGAAGCGTCAACATCTATCACGTGCAAATACAGCACGCCCATCCGCCCCATCGTGATTTAGCTTAATACTAATGCTGACCAATGCGGCGATAGTGCATATGCACCGCATCATCGCCCAGCAAATAACGCAGTTCCTGCATTAAATCATCATCCACCGTGAGCCGCCAAGGCGACGCACAACGCACCACACCGCGCCCTAGATGATTGCCGACATGCAATTCCAATCGCGTAGCCGGTGCGTCACCCGA
>JAAERS010000075.1 GCA_024230095.1 Gammaproteobacteria bacterium
GTTTTTTGACTACCAAGACAATGATCAAGCCTTAGCGGTAGAACAATTCATGCGCAAATATTACCGCGTAGCCATGCGCTTGGCAGAGCTCAACCAAACTCTACTGCAGTTATTTGACCAAGCCATATTGCGGGCCAACCTGCCCGATGTCATTGTACACGTCAATCGCCGTTTTGAGATCCGCAACGGCCTGTTGGAAGCGAAACACGATAAGGTGTTTTTGCTACAACCCTTTGCCCTCATGGAGGCCTATGTCATTCTTGCCCAGCACGAAGACTGCTCGGCTGTTGGTGCCGCCACCCAGCGCCTGATTCGCCACCACCGGCCTTTAATGGACGAAAAATTGCGCAAGGACATTCGCGTTAATAGCTTGTTCATGGAGTTATTACGCTCACCCAAACGCGTTTCCCACACCCTCATCGACATGCAGCGCACGGGGCTATTATCTCGCTACCTACCGGCTTTCAACCACATTACCGGGCAGATGCAACACGACCTGTTTCATATTTACACGGTTGACGCCCATACCATGAAAGTGGTCAAGCGCATGCGCGAAATGCTGCTAACCCGTGACCGCGAGCGCTTTCCGATTGCGACTCGCATTGTGCAAGAACTACCCAAAATTGAACTCTTGTACATTGCCGGTTTGCACCACGACATCGCCAAAGGTAAAGGTGGAGACCACTCCAAACTAGGGGCCGAAGAAGTCAAAGAGTTCTGCCAGCAACACCACCTGGGCCAATGGGACACGGACCTGGTTAGCTGGCTGGTACGCAATCACCTGCTAATGTCCATGACCGCACAAAAACGCGACATCGGCAGCCCCGAAGTAATCTATGAATTTGCCGCCCATATGGGTGACGAGTTGCATTTAGACTATCTGTACGTAATGACCGTGTGTGATATCTATGCTACCAATCCCGAACTCTGGAATAATTGGCGCGCCTCTCTAATACGCCAGCTATACACAGAAACCAATCGCGTACTGCGTTTAGGTTTGGATCTAGACACACCCATTGACCATGCTAGCTTGATCGAACAAACCCAAATTGATGCCCGCAAGCTACTGTTGGAAAAGCGCCTCAATCCAGCTGCCGTGCAAAACCTATGGAATAAACTCGGCGACGACTACTTTATCCGCGAGCGGGCCACCACAGTGGCCTGGCATACTCGTCTCATCATTAGCCATGAAAACGATACGCCCTTAGTGGCCATTAGTGAATTCAGCTTCAACGATTTTGAAGGTGGTAGCCAGATCTTTGTTTACACCAAAGACCAACCCAATCTGTTTGCCGCCATGTGCGCCATCATTGGCCAGCTAAATCTCAACATATTCGATGCCCGCATTATCACCACTGATGATGGCTACAGTATGGATACCTTTATCGTGCTGGATCAAGAAGGCCAAACTTTAGATGCCACGGTGGAAATCCGTCAGCAACTACAAGAAAAACTCACCCGAGCGCTGCAGAATCCAAAAGACTTTGCCTACCTTGTACAGCAACGCACACCTCGCCTGCACAAACTATTCACTATTCCCACCCAGGTAAACATTACCAATCCCGAGGGCTTTAGCTGGACTCGGGTAGAGCTGCTGTGTGCTGACCGCCCAGGTTTACTAGCTCAGGTAGGCTTGGTATTTATGCGTATGGGAATTAGCATTCAAAAGGCCAAAATTCAGTCCATGGGCGAACGCGTAGAAGACGTATTCTTTATTACCGACATGGACGGTGAGCGTATCATCGACGGTGAAATTTTAATGAACCTGCAACAACAAATATGCTCAGAATTGGACAGCCATATTAGCCAAACCCAATAATGTGAAACGGACCAACCTAGGCGCTGCAGAATATAATGCTTCTAGGAGCAAATTTTGCTACTATGTGCGCCTTTAAAGACAAAGCCCAAAGTACCCATGAGCGACTTGACCATGCACGGTATCGCCAATTGCGACGCCATTAAGAAAGCCAAAAAATGGCTTACCGAAGCGGGTATCAACTACCACTTCCGTGATTACAAAAAACAGCCACCAACCCTGCAGGAATTGCAAATATGGGCCACCATGGTGGATTGGGAAACACTACTCAACAAACGCGGTACAACATGGCGCCAACTGCCCACTGAACAACAAGCCGACATCAACCAAGCCAAAGCCTTGCAGCTATTGGCGGACAACCCCAGCATGATTAAACGCCCTCTGCTCATTCAAGGGCAGCAGGCACTGGTCGGTTTTCAAGCCGACCAGTACGTAGAATTTATCGCTTAAACGCTTTTCTTATTTGGAGATTATTATGAGCCACTTTAGTTTTGGTTTTGGTGTTGGTACCCAATCCAGCCAAGGTGAATGGTTAGAAGTATTTTACCCTAACCCCATACTTAGCCCCTGTGACAGCTTAATCAAAGCCATAGCGGGTGTACTCGGTCACGAACTAGCTACTGGCAACCACGCTATGGCGATTAATGCCCGTCAAACTAGTCAAATTTGTGAAGCACTGCATGCTATTGATCAGGAAGAGCAAGCCAAATGGCTGCGCCAGTCAGCCGACGCCAAACAACCCAAGGTCATCGTATTACTAGAACATGACTCAGCGCCCACGACAACGCCCGAGGTTTACCTAAAACTGCAGCTTCTTTCTGCCGGCAAGGTAAAGCCTCACCAGCAAGATCTGAGTGGTATTTTTGGCCTGTTGCCCAATGTTGCCTGGACCAACGAAGGCCCTGTTGCTATCGAAGATCTAAGTCAGCGCCAAATGGATGCGCGTCTGCGCGGGGAGTGGTTACATGTCAATGCAGTCGACAAATTCCCTCGCATGGTAGACTACAAAGTGCCCAAGGGTGTGCGCATTGGTGATGCCTCTCGTGTGCGTTTGGGCGCCCACCTGTCCGCCGGCACGACCGTCATGCACGAAGGTTTTGTTAACTTTAATGCCGGTACTTTAGGTCACAGTATGATTGAAGGACGTATTTCTGCTGGCGTAGTGGTGGGTAATAATTCTGATTTGGGTGGCGGTTGCTCCACCATGGGCACACTGTCTGGCGGCGGCAAAGAAATCATTGCCGTAGGCGAAGACTGTTTAATTGGCGCTAATGCTGGCATTGGCATCGCTTTAGGTGATCGCTGCATCGTGGAAGCCGGTTTATACGTCACCGGTGGCACCAAAGTGACCCTGCTAGACAGCGACAATCAAGAAATCGGCACGACCAAGGGTGTAGACTTGTCTGGGAAGAGCGACTTATTATTCCGTCGTAACTCCCAAAGTGGTCGTGTGGAAGTGAAGCCCAATGGCACAGCGGTTGCACTCAACGACATTCTACATAGCCATAACTAAATACTCTTTGTAGACTATAAAAAAGCCAGAGCGAAACCCATGACTGATACCGCCACACTCTCCCTAGCCAAACAATTGCTGGCCATCGAATCCGTTACTCCCAAGGACGCGGGCTGCATGGAGGTCATGGGCGCACGCCTAAAGGCGCTAGGTTTCAAGCTAGAAATCATGCAGTTTGGCGAAGTCACCAACCTTTGGGCGCGCCGTGGTGAAACAAGCCCGGTTTTATGCTTTGCAGGTCATACGGATGTCGTACCAACTGGCCCCATTGAAAGTTGGCAGTTCCCTCCCTTCGAACCAACCGAACATAACGGCATGCTTTATGGACGAGGTGCCGCCGACATGAAAGGCAGTATTGCCTGTTGGCTTGTGGCATTAGAAGAATTTATCGCCACCAACCCGAACCATGAGGGCAGCATTGCCCTGTTGATCACCAGTGACGAAGAAGGTCCTGCCAAAGATGGCACTGTCAGAGTCATAGAAACATTAGAATCCCGTGGTGAAAAAATCGATTGGTGTATCGTGGGTGAACCCTCGTCAACCCATAAGGTTGGCGACATTATCAAAAATGGCCGTCGTGGATCCCTTAACGCCAAGGTCTCCATACACGGCGTACAAGGACACGTAGCCTACCCGCACTTGGTGACCAACCCTATCCATATGTTAGCGCCCGCCTTAGCCGAGCTCACTAGCACCAAGTGGGATGAGGGCAACGACTACTTTCCACCTACTAGCTTTCAGGTTTCCAACTTCAATGCCGGCACCGGTGCCACCAACGTAGTAGCAGGTACAGCTGACTTACTATGGAACTTTCGTTTTTCTACTCAAGTAAGTGACCAACAGTTAATCAACTGGACCGAAGATATTCTGCACCGTCATCAAGTTAAGTTCAGTATTGACTGGAACACCAGTGGCCAGCCCTTCTTAACTGAACCGGGCGCGCTGGTAGAAGCTTGCCAAAAGTCCATTTTAGCTAATACCGGCTATGCCACCGAACTATCCACCTCTGGCGGCACTTCTGATGGCCGGTTTATCGCCCCCACTGGGGCACAGGTCGTTGAGTTGGGGCCACGCAACAACACCATACACCAGCTCAACGAGTGTGTTAGCATAAATGATCTAGAAAGCCTCACCGGCATCTACCATGGTGTTTTGGTTGAACTACTGGGCGATTAAACATGCCACAACCTGATATTGAAATCTACGTCAAAGGCCCTACTGCCGAGCAAATTGAAGTGTGGTTAAACACACAATTCGATGGTTTAACTACACGCAGCAACAGCCCCAAACGCCAAGTATA
>JAAERS010000076.1 GCA_024230095.1 Gammaproteobacteria bacterium
CCTTGGTAGCTTGCATTACGAGCAGAATATCCATACCCAGCTGCGCTCTGCTTTCGAATTGGCCACTAATGAAAATATACTCGATGCTGTTGAAGCTATCATTGGCCCAGATATTCGCCTTTACTGCGCCACCTATATCATTAAAGAACCCCATACAGATACCTTTGTTTCTTGGCACCAGGACCTCACCTATTGGGGTTTAGATGATAGCGACAAGGTAGTCACCGGCTGGTTGGCTCTGGCACCAGCAACGCCTGAAAGCGGTTGCATGAAAATGATTCCGGGTAGTCACAAGCGCGGCCAACTTAAGCACCATACCACCGACGTTAGCAATAACGTCCTATTCCAAGGCCAAACCGTAAAAGATTTGGACCCAGATGATGGTGTTTACTGTCCTTTAGAACCGGGACAATTATCCTTGCATCATGGTTGGACATTGCATGAGTCATTGCCGAACCATAGCCAAGACCGCCGCATAGGTTTCAATCTGCAATTTGTTGCACCTTCCGTAAAGACCACCAATGGCATAAGAGTGCCAACGATCTTAGTGCGCGGAGAAGATAACTACGGCCACTTCGACGAAGAAGTCCCTGCCAGCGGCGAAGCGGATGCTGAATCTATGAGACGCCACAAACATTATACGGACTTAATGACGCAAGCTTTCAAAAGTCAGCATAATTAAGCAAACCTCGCACATGACAGCATGCTCCGCACCATTTGTCACATTGCAACTCCTAATATGACATGACATGACACGTCATGACGTATACTAAGAGCAACCAAGGCGCTACCTTGTTCTCATCGTACACAAGAGGCATATGTTTCATGATTATTCGCAAACTAAGAGTCAACCAAGGTTGGACCCAACAGCAACTAGCACAGTACAGCGGTTTAAGTATTCGGACTGTGCAACGCATTGAAAAGGGTCAGCTCCCTAGCGAAGAATCAGCCAAATGCTTAGGTGCGGTATTTCATATAGAGGCTCAAGATATTTTGAACTTCTTTACAGAACACCATGCAGCACCTCTTATAGAGGCGCATCAAGAGGACAACGATATGAAGAACCTAAGTCTAACATTGGAAGAACAGCAGGCAATGCGCGAAGTCGATGAGCTGAAGGGGTTTTACCAACACCTATTATTCTATATCACCATTATCACTACCTTATGGCTAATCAACTGGTACCAAGGCATCGACTACTGGTGGGCTATCTGGCCAACTTTGGGCTGGGGTGTAGGCATGGTTTCCCATGGCCTTAGCGCCTTCAAAGTGTTCAAACTGTTTGGCCCAGAATGGGAACGCCGAGAAATCAACAAACGTTTAAGAAAGTAACGACCCCTTATCATCAAAGCCCCATAAAGCCCCTTTGAATGGCTTCAGCCAAGCGCATCACAGGGGCTTGCAGATTTGACTCTGCATGACGCAAGTTGATGAAATAATTCGGCAACGCGGGCTACCCCGCCTGATCTTTTATGATCACTCATGATTCAGACACAGAACCGAACATAAACGTCGCCACAGCCAGAAAAACGTGCAACAAAATAGCATCTAAATCTCTCATTATTAGCAAATATAATGCAAATGATAAATATAATTGGTTTTCATCGTTAACAGGCCATAAAATGGCAAACCTTGGCCGAGGATTTACCCTATGCACTTGAATAATATGCAGCTATACACCAGCACAGTATTAATGTGGGGATCGACCTTTTATGCCATAAAATTTCAGCTCGGCAGCGTCGACGAAAGTGTATCTGTGTTCTACCGATTTGCCATGGCGGCGGCCTTGTTGTTTGCTTGGTGCTATTACAAAGGCTTAAACCTACGCTTTGATCGTAGCCAACATCTTTGGATAGCGGCTCAAGGCATTGCCTTATTTAGCATCAACTACCTGCTGGTCTATTTAGGCACCCGCCACCTAACTACGGGACTGGTGGCCGTAGTATTCTCTATGATTGTGATGATGAACATCTTTAACAATCGCCTATTTTTTGGCCAAAAACCCGAACCTAAAGTGTTGCTTGGCGCCGTATTGGGCTTGGCTGGTATCAGCTTGGTATTCTGGCCTGAGTTGGCCAATATGCAAGACAACAAAACCACCTTGGTTGCTTTGGGTTTGACCATTGCTGGCATGGTGGTCGCATCCTTCGGCAATGCACTTTCAGCACGCAATCAACGAGCACAACTGCCCGTATTGCAGACCAATGCTTGGGGTATGGCCTACGGTGCCATCTTGTTAGGCGCCTTTGCGTTGCTTCAGGGTCACAAGTTTGCGTTGCCAGGGAACATGGCCTATTGGGTGTCTTTGAGCTATTTGGCGGTGGTTGGGTCCATCTTAGCATTTGGTGCTTTTTTGACTTTACTGGGTAGAATTGGCTCAGAAAAAGCCGCTTATGTCACCGTGCTTTTTCCCATCGTTGCCTTGGGAATTTCCACCGCATTTGAAAGCTATCAATGGACCAGCACTTCCCTAACCGGCGTCCTCTTTATACTCTTTGGCAACCTGCTGGTGATTGCTAAGAAAGAGCTTTTTAGTCGCGGCTCTACAAGGGAAACCGCGGGCCCTCATTGACCCCGTTTTTTTCTACGTACTAATACTGTGTCGGCCTCAGTACCTGAGTGAAAAGAACCAAACCACTTATCCCAAAGCTGGTTGGAAAACAAAAAGCGAGGACTGTTAGTGGCCAAAAGACGCTTGTCATATTTGCACTGCTTGGCATTTAGTCCGGATGTATAGAACAACCAGTGATAAGCCCAACCAGATAACAGATTTAGACCAAAGATTACGAGCAGCACCTGCCCTATCCATGACCAACTCAAAGTCGCTGCTAGGGCTAGCTCTGGCATCCAATAGTGCCACGCCAACAAAGCAAGAACAGCATAAAGGGTGCGCTGAGAAAACAAAAACCCAGCACCAAAGAAATAGATCAGCACTTTACCAACAGGCTGAGGCCAGTCAAAAATGGGGGAGCTGGAGATAGGCAATTCAGGGGTATAATGCCAGGCCGCTTTTTTATTTAATGGGTTTGCCATAATATCAATTATTTTAGTTGGTATAATAAATACCCTACATAATCATCGACCTCAAGCAAAACAACCAATTTGGGGGTCACTGATAAAAATAATTGAATCATAGGGCTGACCCGTGTGTCTTGCGGCCTGAAAATACCTTTATTATGTGCTAGTTTGAATCTCACATTAATACAGGAGTAGCCCATGTTCGTACCTCGTAGCTCAAATTATAAGAACAAAGTCGAACATAGTTTTGCACGCCAAGAGATCACCCAAACTTTAAACATGAAGATCGATGACATTGCGCCAGGACAAGTAACTTTAAGCATGCCCTACATCAAGGCTTACACACAACAGCATGGATTTCTACATGCTGGCATAATCGCCACTGGTTTAGATAATGCCTGTGGTTACGCGGCATTTTCTTTAATGGCCGACGAGGCCTCAGTGCTCACCGTTGAATTCAAAACCAACCTGCTAGCACCAGCAAAAGGACAAACATTCCAATTCACCGCCAAAGTAAAAAAGGCAGGACGCACATTGACCTTTGTCGAAGCGGAAGCCCATGCGATTACTGGCAATAATCGTAAGTTGATAGCCACCATGAGCGCCACTATGATGGCCATTATTAATCGTGATGACGTACAAGAATAAATGACTCTTGGTTAATGTATCTGCCCCCATACTGAATCACCCCCCCACAGTCGTTTTACAGGGACCTCATAGGCCGATACAATCTGACGTAATAGAATTTTAGTGTCCGTGTATTATGAGCCAGAACAAGCTTAATCCGATCGTCCATGCCTTCAACCAGCTGTTTATTCAGCACATTCATTACAACGATGCCGACAGCCGCATGGTACAAAAGCATGTAGACACGTTTATTCACGAACTGCACACCCTGTCCTACACCAAGGAGAACCTGCCCTGGTTACATCGCGAACGCCATCTAGTCACCAGTTCTTTTGGCCGCGGCACGCATATTAACCCCCTCAAACATGTGCAATTATTGATTTGCTTGAATGGCGATGATTCTCGTATAAAGACCACAGGGACAAGTGACTCTTATATTATTCGTATTAATGACGGAGCTGGGCGATTCGGCGACATGATTAATGCCAAGCGGGAGCTAAACTCCAGCGCCATTGCGCATAATTTTGCCCATGAGCTCCAAAATTTCCCCGAGGCTAAAAATGTGAGCATTTCATCCGAGGGGGGGGCTACCTATCGCCGACAGGGTTGTCTGTGGGTATTTAATGTTATTCCCAGTTTTTTCATAAAACACCCAAAAACTGGCACCACTTTTTATCTGGTACCCGATCAACATGGCCATTGGCGGCCCATATACCCCCATACTGAGACGGCAACACTGCAGGCAATTAACCAACAACACAATGGCTTACTTTACGATTTAATCTACATTATGAAATACTGGAATCGTGAGCATGATATCCCCACGATTCCTTCTTCGCTGTTGGAAGCCATCGTCGTCAATTACTGTGAAGCCAAATCAGTGAAATTAAAGAATTTATTGATTTGGATATTTCTGGTCTCTTACGTGCCACACGAGAAGCGATTATCAAGCCGCTAGTTGACCCACTCGGTAGTCGAGGCGACCTTAATATCTTGCCATCAGAAGCCCGAAAGAAAATCGCTGAGCAAGCTTTTTCAGACCAATTAAAAGCCGAGTCAGCACGCAACTTCGAGTTAGCTCGAGACTATAAACGTTCTATGGAAAAATGGGCACAGGTCATTGGACATGAATTTACCAAGTTGGCTCAGATTAATTAATCAGTGCTTGTTCCAAATCAGCAATAAGATCCTGCACATTTTCTATACCCATTGAGAAACGTAATAGGTCATCTGGCACCAAACTCTCTGGCCCCTCTATCAGAGCCCGGTGTTCAACTAAACTTTCCGTACCCCCCAAAGAAGTAGCGCGTACCATCAATTGCAAACGCCCCATGATAGTTGCTGTGCGCTCTCGCCCCCCTCTAAAGCGAATCGATAACATACCACCAAACCCGCCTGTGAACTGGCGCTGAGCTATTTCATAGTGTGGGTGAGAAGGCAGTCCCGGATATTGCACCATAACCACCTGAGGGTGCCCTTCAAAATGTCGGGCAAAGGCCATGGCATTGGCACTGGCACGTTCTACACGAATTGCTAAAGTGCGCATACCACGTAACAAAAGCCAACTTGCCAGAGGATGCAAAATACTACCGGCATTAGCCCGCGCAGCCGTCACACGCTGCCAACGCGCATCTTCCTGGGCACAAGTCACCAGCCCAGCCACCACATCAGAATGACCATTGAGATACTTGGTCGCCGAATGAAATACATAATCAGCACCCAAACGAAGAGGCTGGCACAACAAGGGCGTCATCACCGTTGCATCGACCACCAGTTGGGCTCCATTATCATGGGCAAGTGCGGCGGCAGCGGCAATATCCACCACTTGCCACGTGGGATTGGCTGGCGATTCAACCCATACCATATGG
This sequence comes from Gammaproteobacteria bacterium, assembly GCA_024230095.1. Classification (GTDB taxonomy): domain Bacteria; phylum Pseudomonadota; class Gammaproteobacteria; order Pseudomonadales; family Balneatricaceae; genus Njordibacter. The sequence continues at coordinate 5,514 of JAAERS010000076.1, forward strand.
GCCTTTTTGTTACCGAGCACCTGCGCCAAGTGCGCTGGATCATCACTATCATAAAAACTTAAATCGATATTCCACTGCTGGCAAAAGTCCACCATCCAATTACGTAATGTCCAATACATCACTGTTGGAATAACCAAGTGTTCTTGGGGTCGCAAGGTCTGCACTAGGGCTGTTGCGGCAGCCATACCAGAACCAAACAAACGTGTGGCGGCACCGCCTTCGAGCTCACAAATAACCGCTTCCACCTGCTCACTATTATCACTTTGATCTCGAGCGTAAATGCGATCAGCCGCATAAGGTTCACCCATCTCATCACGAGCAAAGGTAGACGATAATTGTATGGCCGGTACCACGGCGCCAGTTTGGGTGTCTTTTTGATGGCCGGCGTGGGCCAATAGGCTTGCGGCTTCTAACATAGATGAGTTCTCTTTGCGCTAAAGTGAATTGTTTTCGATAAAGATCTTGCCTACAGCAAACAAATATTCATGTTGCACTTGAGGCCGCTTGAATGCAAGCCACACGACAATTTAGCAGTCTTGTAAGCGGCGGCGCTGTCTGCCTTTTGCATCAAAATTACTGGTTTTCAGCCATTGCTCAAAACGCCCTTGCAAAAGTGGCCAATCCCGATCGATAACGGCAAACCAAGCGGTATCTCGGTTCCGATTCTTATACATAACCGCCTGGCGGAAGGTGCCCTCATAAATCAGCCCCAAACGCTTGGCCGCCTTACAGGATGGCGCATTATGGGCATCACATTTCCATTCATAACGCCGATACCCTAAATCAAAGGCCTGTTTCATCATTAAATACATAGCTTCAGTGGCGATAGGGGTTTTCTGCAAACGTCGAGAGAAATGAATATGGCCAACCTCTATCACTCCATTTGCCGGGTCAATTCGCAAATAACTGGCCATGCCCACGGCCTTGCCAGTTGCCTTGTCAATGATAGCGTAAAACAAGGGATCATCCGACTCAGCTCTGGTGCTCAGCCAAGCCAAAAACTCCTTTTCTTGAGTAAAAGGGCCATAGGGCAAATATGTCCAATCTGCATTATCGGTGGCATCAACAAAGGCGCTAAATAAATCATGGCCATGTTGGCCAACTTGCAGTGGTTCTATTTGACCATATTGCCCAATATAGCTATCTCGCGTTGGCGCCAAGCAGTTTTGCCAATCTCCAACAGGGGACCCAATAGGCTGTCCATGCGAATTAAAATGTGTGGTCATACAAACACCCCAACATACCATCTGGAAGGCTCATCTAGGCGCAAGTCACCTTTTAAGACTTCAAAGTCCATCCTTATTTCCTAATGACGAAAACGATAGAACAAGGCCATTCTAGCTGATCTATAAATTAATATTGATGTAATATTATTTAACTTTATTTAACTATATAGTTAACTTATATCAGACCTTACCTCTGCCCCAGTTTAAATAAGCACCGCTAGCATTAGCAAAAAATATTGGTTTTCATCAGGCACTTTTTAACACCATAGATCCGGCTGCGGCCACCATAGCAGTGGCCGCACTACGATAAATCAAACGTTGAGATTGGATACTTGCCAAAATGCGGCGTGCGGTCATGGCCGCTAGCATGTAAAAGCCACCGACACAAAGCAGTACCACAATCGATGTGGGCACCAAGGCCAATGCCCAGCGGGTAACGTTAATTTGTGTCAAGTCCACGACCATGGGCAGTAAAGCCATATAAAACGTGATCGTTTTGGGATTTGATAGTGTTACCAGCCAACCGGACATGAATGCGGATAGCAGGTCACGCTTATTCAATGATTTTTCAACCTCCAGCACTTCTGGCTCAGCATGCCAAAAACGCCAAGCCAAGAGCATCAGATAGAAGGTCGCCACCACCTTTATCAAAACAAATACAAAGGCATAGCTTTTCGCCAATATAGCCAATCCAAATACCGCTAACGACAAGTACACCAAGTCCCCAACTATAAGGCCACCCAGTGTGGCAAAGCCCGCCAGCGAACCGCCACTTACGCTGCGTGCAACAAGGGTGGTTATACCCGGACCTGGTATAAATGCCGCCACCCCCAAAGCCACAGCAAATGCCAAAATTTGTGATATGTCCATCATGTCGATTCGTTTTTTTACCTGCCAACTGAATAAACGCGCCATCTTGCCATATGATTATAGCCCTATACAGCCACTTGCTTATGGTGCCAAACTCATGCCTGAGTCAAAACAATATTTTGCGCGGCCAATGACTCGATGTCTTGGTTTGAAAACCCCAATTCCAACAGCAGGCTCTGTGTGTGCTGGCCATGCTGCGGTGCTCCACTATGCAGGGTGGGACCATCCTTGTCAAAACTAAAACCGGCCACGGGCGTATGCCGAGCGTGGTCATCCGAACCGGCTTTTTGTAACACTGGGCGCTGTTGAATTTGTGCTGTCTGCAAGGTTTCCTCAATGGGCTTAATACGCGCTGCTGGCACCTGCGCCTTATTTAGCAAGTCCTCCCACTCGGCCGCTGTCTTTGCCATTAACGCTTGGCTTATAAACCGCTCATCATCGTCCCTCCGCCCTGCCAGTTCAGCCAGGCCCAGATTAATTACTGCCAACGCACGTGCCGGGCTTCCTAGTACTTGCATCAAGTTGGCAAGCTGACGTGGCGTATAGGCACCTAACATAATCTGCCCCGCCAGTGTCGTATAAGCTGAATAACCCGCTAACACCGGGTCTTTATTACCACAGGGCTTGGGTGCCTGGCCCGTGGCCAAAGTGCTAACAACATGATAGTTCAATAACATCAGTGCCGCATCTGACATGGCCACATCTATTTCACAACCCTCGCCGCTTGCCAAGCGTCGATATAGCGCCGCACTAATGGCAAAAGCCGCTTGCGCACCGGTGCCATAATCTACCACGGCAGGCCCCACCCGGACTGGATCTGATTCAGCTTCGCCATTAGCACACATGATGCCAGTATAGGCTTGTATGACATTATCGTAAGCAGGATCATGGCTTTTAGGCCCCGTGCGGCCATAACCGCTGATGGAACAATAAATGAGGTCTGGCTTAATCGCCCTCAAGGTAGCCGCATCCAAGCCCAGTTCAATTAAGCAGCCTGAAGTATAATTTTGCACCACCACGTCAGCCGTGCGCACTAACTTGTGGAAGATATCTCGCCCCTGGGACTGCTTCAAGTCAAGAGCCAGTGCTTTCTTATTACTGGCTTGAGCCTGGAACCCTAGGCCCATTGCCTGCTCATTAAGCTGCTCATCTGGCCCCACCTGACGCATCATGTCTGGCGCATTTACAGCTTCGATTTTAATCACCTCCGCCCCCATCACTGATAATTGATAGGTAGAAAATGGGCCGGCAAAAACATGGGTTAAATCTAATATCCGAAGGCCGTAAAAGGGCTGCATAAGCGCCTCGCTCTATTTGTTTTACGACCTATATTACTGATTATATTACGACCATGACAATCACCAAAACAAGGCCTGAGCCCCCACAATTTTGAGGCCAGCCAACATGATCTTTAGCACCCATTTTCTTTTTTCTAACACAATACCTTGTCATAAGTTAATGCTTGCCTATACAATGGCGGCACTATGACTTGTCGGGGTGCCTGTAAAGGCTGAGATCACCATTGGTGAATCCCGTTGAACCTGATCTGGATAATGCCAGCGTAGGAAACAAGGGTCCCAAATCGTAGCCACTCAAGCTACATTTTCCTTTCTCGCGCTTGCTGCCATTTAACCGGTATGCTTACGCGTATCATTTGTCGGCACAAGTTGCCATCAAACTCTAGTTTGATGGGGTCATAGTACACCGTACTTTAACTAGGAAAATACTATGTCTCGATTGACCACCCTCCTCGCAACACTGGCATTGTGCCTCACCGCCGCGACCTCTATTAACGCCGCTGAACGTGAACTCACCGTTTACACCTATGATTCGTTTGTATCTGAATGGGGCATGGCCCCCAAAATTAAACCCGCCTTTGAAGCTCAGTGTGATTGCACGATCAACTTTGTCGGCTTAGAAGACGCTGTCGCCCTACTACAACGTATCAAGCTCGAAGGAGCCAATAGCAAAGCTGATCTAGTTCTAGGCTTGGATCTAAACCTGATCGATGAAGCAAAAAAGAGTGGCCTATTTAGCAGGCATCAAGTAGATACCAGCAAACTCGATTTGCCAATAACCTGGAGTGACGACACTTTTGTGCCCTTTGACTATGGTTACTTTGCCTTTGTCTATGATACCAAAGCCCTGCCCAACCCTCCCACAAGCCTAGAAGAACTGATTAATGCTGACCCTTCTCTAAAGGTCATTATCCAAGACCCACGCTCGAGCACGCCTGGTCTTGGCTTGATGCTTTGGATGAAATCAGTCTATGGCGATAACGCTTCCCAGGCCTGGGCCAAACTGTCTGATAATATTCTTACCACTACCAAAGGTTGGAGCGAAGCCTATTTTAGCCTATTCCTCGCTGGCGAAGCCCCCATGGTATTGAGTTACAGTAGCTCTCCTGCCTACCACATGGCAATTGAAGGTAATGAGCAATTTCAGGCAGCGGCTTTTGCAGAAGGCCATTATTTGCAAGTTGAAGTGGCCGCCAAACTAGCCAAATCCAACCAACAGGCACTGGCCGATGAATTCCTGAATTTCATGGTCAGTGAAGAATTCCAGCGACATGCACCCTTAACCAACGTGATGTACCCCGTAAGCCCGGAAGTGACTATGCCCAAGGCCTACAATAAACTCATTGCACCGGCTAAAGTATTGAAAATAGATGACGCTCTGGTCAACAGCCAGCGCAAAGACTGGGTCAAAGAATGGTTAACTGCAATGACCCAATAGCTCTTCAGCTAGCATGAGGTTAGCATTTTAACTGGCATGGGGATGAGAACCCAGAACCTCTAAGAAAGCTTCGCCGCCGCGGGCCACATTGGCTTGCCACTGTGTATGAGCGTCGGCGTCGGAGCTTATGTCACTGATATACTTGTAGCAATAAAACGGTTGATCATACTTCTGACAGACTTTCGCCAAAGCGTAGGCCTCCATTTCAACAATATCATAAGCTGACGCGGCAGGGCCAAAACTGTCACCTGTGCCACATATTACGCCACTAGCATTTTGAGTCTCAATGTTCACTTCATGCTCACCGAAGGTAACATAGGGGGCTAAACCCAAACCGGTGCAGTCCATATCCCGTTCAAGTACTTTAGCCACTGGCAGTAGTTGTCCTTTATGTTGCTCCATGAACCCCCCAGCCGTGCCGTAGTTAATCACCCCATCTACCTTTTGATTGGTGGATAACTCCGCGCATAAAGCAATACTGGCATTGACCTTACCGACCCCAGTAATCAACTTTTGATACCCATCAGGAAGTGCCAGGGGCAATTCCTCAGGCAAGGCCACACAAACTAACCAAACCATATTACTATTCCTACCTGTGCTACTTAAAAAATCACAAAGGGCAGACTAACAACTGCACCAAGACCCACAAATCCCAAAAAATCACCGAAGCAGGTATCCATGTTCACTTATCCGCAATCAATCGCTTACCTAGTACCACCACAGGATCAGCTTGATAGCCTAGGGCCCCATAAAAATCCAACACAGCAACATTGGTATTACGCACACAGAGATTAATTTTGGGACAACCTAACGTCACCAAATAGTCTTCACAGTAATCCATCATCAAGCGGCCAGCGCCTTGCTTTTGATAATCTGGTTGCACAGCCAAATAATTAACACTTCCTCGGTGCCCATCATAACCTATCATCATACTGCCAATTAGTTTGTTATCGTCTAGCAACAGTACAAAACGCCCCATAGTGTCTGTCAGTTTACGAAAAATATCTTGCTCTGGGTCATTCCAAGAACGAATCAAGCCACATTTTTGCCAGAGCTCAATGACACGTTGCTGCCAGTCTTGGTGGTAGTCGATGAACTGCATAACGTACCTATTTTTCTAATAATAAAAAAGGGCCATGATGGCCCCTTTTATTCATCTAATCAATTTTTTCCTCTCCTTAGCAACCACTAAGGAAAAGTATAAAGATCCATGCTCCTATTTTGACACCTTTTTGAGCCTAAATATTTATTCCGGCATAGCGCGAATTTTTTTGGTCTTAAGCAGCCTTCGGTGCTGCATTAGGGGCAGTTTTAAAGCCACCCTTTAGTTGTTGCTTTACCAAGCGGAACATTAACCATACGGTGAGCAATTGCAAAACAGTAATCGGTGTCAACATGGCAAAGTAGCTTAAGCTATACTTCACTAACAGGCCATTCTTCACTAGTGCTATATGCATAAAGAAGTGCCCCATCACCGTCAAGGCCACGCCTGGGCAAATCAGGGCAAATGCTACTGGTGAGCTATTAATATCATTGGCTTCATTAGCGACTAGTTTTTTGAAGTACCCCATGCGGCGCATGACGGCAAAGCCCATTAAACCAATGAAAACCTGAAACGCAAAAATGGTTGTCAAAAAGACCAGATGGTTAGCAGGCGCTACATTGAGCAAGGTGTGAGACAAACCATGATCCAAACGCAATACTGCGATACCACTCACAGTTAATGTAGGAATCAATACCCAAAGGGTTGGCAAGGCCATTGGCGTTGCGCCATGCTCAAACAAATCATTAAAACCAATTACCAGTTTCAACAATCCGACCAAAGCGGTAGCCACCAAGAAAAAGATGGCGCCAACCATGGCCACGGTCACCAAAGGAATGTTACGGCTGAACACTACAGTTGCTGCAAACCCTACTGCAATCATTCCGAAGGTAAAAGCCGGCAACATTTGCGCTAGGGAGCCGTTCATTTCTTTCTTAAACGACTTCTTGTGAAATACTTCAGCAATAAAACCGAAATATAGCTTTAGGGACCAATAACCTAAACCGACAAACCCCATCAAGGCCAGTGGAAATAGGTATTCGGCAACATCCCATAACCCGGGAATAAATAGGGAGCCTGCGATAAAGAAGGCATTGATAGACATGGCAGAAGCCAAAGGCATGGCCAGCAACTGAGTATGGGCATTGGTACCAAGTAGTTTATCAATACGGCCATCGGCCTTCGCCATTTTGTACTGTCTAAAGTTAAAATACATTAGACGAAAGTGGTTGACGATCAAAAAAGCGATAATAGCGGATATGACATACACCACTATTTCACCAATTCCTCCTTTCGCAGCATGCACTGCCAAATCTTCAAAAGCGGGCATTGAACGCTTTGGGTGGGGCACCCAAAACATCAAGAACATTAAAAATGCCACACTCATGCCGCCTGAACCAAGGGCAGCCAAGAAATGCAGAGGGGACCAAGAATTAAGTTTTTGCATCACAAATAATCTCATATTAGATAATCTTAATATTAGTTTATTAGAATACTCTTATATAAGTCAACCCTAAATTACCATTTCTTCACTAAAACCCAGTTCTACTCCTAAAACCTTCTTATGCGGCCCCTTTCACGACATACTGCATTAGCCAAGCACTTAAGTCAGCACGCACCTGCTGCTTATTTACCTCATTCAACATCTCATGACGCCCTTGCGGATAAACTTGGCAGGTTATATCTTGTTTGCCAGACAGACGCAGTGCCTTGTGCAGGGCGGCCACATCCTTACCATACTTACCCACCGGATCCATGGCACCCGCTAACATGTATATAGGTAAGGCATTTGGAATTTGTAGCATGCCGTCTGGCTCGCTCAAATCTGCCAAACCTTGCAAATAGTCAAACCAAAATTGGTTGCTAAGTAAATGGCCTGCCAAGGGGTCAGCGATGTAGGCATCAACGATTTCCGGCACGGTGCACACCCAGTCCTTAACAGTACGTTTAGGATGTATGCGATTATTGAACTGCCCAAGTGTTAGTTTATCCACTAGGGCACTGTGCCCATGCCGGCCCTGTCGGGCACGCTCCAGAGCCGCTATGCCTGAAGCAATGCGAAACAACCAGGGCGCGCCATAATGGCTGCCGGACAGTATTGCTGCGCGCAACTGTGGCCAATTTCGGCCTTTCAGTTGCAACCAATGAGTTGCCATGGAACCACCCATGCTATGCCCCAAGACAAATAGCGGCTGCGGCCATTGTTGGGCCAAAGTGTGCATAATCAGAGTCTGGTCTTGAAGGCATTTGTGCCAGCCATTATGGTCGGCCATATGCCCTACATGACCCTGTTCGACCCCTGTCAAACCGTGGCCACGATGGTCATCAGCGCTGACATGAAAGCCTAAGCTATTTAACCACTGTGCAGTGTCATGGTAACGTGCACCATGATCACCCAGACCATGCATAATATGCACCCACCCAATAACTTGATCTTGCTTGCATGGCCATACATGAACAAACAGTTTAACCCCATCATCACTAACTACAGTTAATTGTGTCGTTTGCTGCTCATTTTGATTATTTGACATCAACATCTAGCTCCAAAGGGCGCACGTTTTCTGTAACTGGCAACTGGTAGTAGTCGCCCTTGTGTGCCGTGAAAATATGCGCTTCTATATGACAACCCGTAGGCCCATCTAACGCCCCAGCAGCCACCGATATACTGCCGCTATTATGCCACTGCCAAAACAGACTAGCACCGCACTGCTGACAGAAACCACGCTGTGCAGAATTGGAGGACGCATACCACTTTAGGCCATCATCATTAGTAAGCACTAACTTATCATATGAAACATTGGTGGCCACCCAATAATGCCCAGACGTTTTCCGGCACTGCACGCAGTGACAAGCTAACAACGGCCGCAGTGGTCCATGCAACTCAAAGCGAACGCCGCCACACAAACAACTACCGTTTTGTCTTTTCATTTTCGTATCATCCATCGTTACAATAAATGTTGCCTAAAAAAGCCGGTAACTCTCTGGGCAAACTCAATAGGCCGCTGACGATCAAATTTCACATGGCCCACGTCATCTTCAAACCAAAATTCTTTATCCCCACAAGCGGCATCATATATTCCCTTACCACTAGAGACCGACACCACAACGTCGGCACCACCTTGCATAACCAATATCGGTGTTTGACACAATTTTGCAGCCGCCTTAGTCGCATTGACTTGCGCCACATCCATGCCCAAAATCCATTCTGCCCACCAAACGATGGCGGGGGCAAAGGGAAAACTCGGTAAACCGGTGAAGTACTGTACAGAGACACTGATGGTGTCTTGCAATGAAGAAAAGCTGCTCACCGACACCACAGCCGCCACATCCGGATTACGGGAGGCATATTCGATAGCCATGGAGGCACCCATGGAATTGCCTAAAATTCCTATTTTGCCTGCTTGCGCACCTTGACCCAATAGAAAATCATACCAAGACTGCAGGTCTTGCATTTCTTGCACACCAAAAGAGATTTGATCGCCATCATTTTTGTCATGGGCGCGCACGCTACTGATCAGCACGCCAAAACCGGCATCCTGTAATACTTTTGCCTCTTCTAACAAGTCACTACGGCTGGCTTTATAACCGTGTTGCAATAGCACATAAGCGCCATTATTGGATTTCGCAAAATAGCCAAACAAACGCATGCCCTGGGCATTAGTAATAACGACCTCTTGCACCTGCAGGTCTACCAACTCCGGCATAATGGTTGCCGGCTTACGCTCAAACTTGGGGTGATACACCAAGGTGCGGGCTTGGTCATACGTCACCCAACCAAAGCCACTACACAAAACAACCAATAATAGTAAAACACTGTTTCTAACCCAAACCAACAGACTATCCCTCGTGACAATGGCAACTAATCAAATGGTCATTGACCATACCAACAGACTGCATAAATGCATACATACCGATTGGGCCAACAAACTTAAAACCACGCTTTTTAAGGTCCAAAGCCAAGGCTTCTGATATAGCAGTTTGCGCAGGCACATCCGCTTGAGAATGGAATTGATTGTGAGTAGGTACACCACCCACAAAACCCCAAACATAACTGCGAAAACTACCAAACTCGGCTTGCACCTTTGCATAACAGGCGGCGTTATTAACCACGCTTTCTACCTTTTTACGATTGCGAATAATACCGGCATCTTGCATAGCTGTATCAATATCCTGTACCGAAAAGGTGGCCAAAGTTGGCAGATCATAGTCTCGAAATACACGTCGATAATGGTGCCGCCGTTTGAGAATGGTAAGCCATGATAAACCGGCTTGCGCACCCTCTAACACCAATTGCTCGAATAAACGCTGAACATCATAGACCGGACGGCCCCAATCCTCATCGTGGTACTTTAAATATAAGGGGTCACTGGTGACCCAAGCGCAGCGTGGTAATTGTTTTGGCATATGCATTTTCAGACTGATCTAATGGATGACGAAAAGGGTATAGTACCTTGTGAAGTTATCTGTGTTTACCCATACGGATATTCATATACTAGACGATGATCAATAAACTATCACCTTTCGTTGCACCAACGCCCAGATTTTTTTAGAATTGGAAAACCATTTTTTTTGTAACGTAATTAGGAATAAAACTTATGTCTAAAATACTGCGTGTGGCCGCTCTAGCCTGCCTACCTTTATTTACCTTACCCGCACAAGCAGCAGGTGATGCTGCAGCAGGCGCTGCTAAAGCTGCTGCCTGTATCGGTTGCCATGGTGTTGACGGTAACAGTGTAGTGCCTATGTTTCCAAAACTAGCAGGGCAACATGCCGCTTATCTAGAAACATCCATGAAAGCATACCAATCCCAAGAGCGTAAAGGCGGCAATGCTGTACAAATGTACGGCATGGTGGCCGCACTTAGTGATCAGGACATTGCTGACTTAGCCGCTTTCTTTTCCTCAAAGTAAGCGCCATACAGTTGGCATCATATGATGCCAACTGTCACTTTTTAATCTCTAACAATTTCGAATAAAAGATATAGCTAATATACCGAATAAAAATAGGCTCTCTCAGTCTATTTCCGCTATAATAGCCGCCAATATAATTGCCAATATAGAGCGACTATTCATGACTGCTATTACTCGTGTTTTTTCTTCTGTCCTCAACATTTTATTGATATGTGCCCTGTTAGCTATCCCAGCCCATGCTGCCAGTATGAAGCAGGCCAAGAAAGCCATTGCCGAGAATAACATCGAAGGCGCTATCAATGAACTTTTACCATTGGCTAACTCAGGCAACTCTGCGGCCAACAATATGTTAGGGGAACTGTATTTAAACGGTACTGGCGTCAGCCAAGATACGGCCCAAGCCAAGATCTATTTTGAAGCCGGTGCCCGCACTGGGCATTTGGACTCCCTTAAAAATCTCAATATCATTTTGGATACAGAATACAAGCAGGAGCTGTTAGTCGTGCGACCAGCGGCCGAGGGCGGTGATAGCCAAGCGCAAACACGTTTAGGACGCATGTATGAATTTGGTTACGGCCAAAATGCGAGCCCTAAAGATGCCTTCATTTGGTATAACAAGGCCGCGGCACAAGATAACTTAGCTGGGGCCATGAATCTAGCCCGCGCCTACAATTTTGGCATTGGCGTTGCGCAAGATCTTATTAAAGCCGAGGCGGGTTATCTAGCCGCCGCCCAACGGGGCCATGTCGATAGCATGTTCTTCTTGGGTACTATGCACTTTGCCCAACTTAGCCAAGCTGGCAATGATGCCGACCGCCAAGCCTATGCTTGGTTACGCTTAGCCTCTGATAACGGCCACGCTGCTGCCACCGCCATGGTCACCCGCCTAAAGATTAAGTTAAATGATCAACTAACGACTGCCGACGCCTTGTACAAAGAGTTTAAGCAAGCCTATGACAATTAAACCAAGACGCCGATTTAAGGCTCATAACTATCCCAATGCCACGCTCATCAAGCGCCTGATGGCTATGGTATATGACTCACTACTAGTGCTGTCTTTATGGATGTTGATCTTGGGCTTAGCGGCATATGCCAACGGTGGCGCTGTTCAAGGACCATGGGTAACCAGCCTATTGTTTGTTGCCGCGTATGGCTTCTTTGCTTTCTTTTGGTGTCGCTCAGGCCAAACTCTGGGCATGCTAGCTTGGCGCTTGCGCGTGGAAGACAACGATGGTTATGTCATTGATCTAAAACAGGCGTTGGTGCGCTTTATAGGCGCCATTATCGCCAGTGGTTTTTTTGCTATAGGGTATATCTGGGTGCTCTTTGGTAACCAGCGTTTAAGTTGGCATGATCACTGGTCTAATACGCGCATCGTTCAACTGCCCAAACGTACCAAACAGCAAACTAATTGACACGTTTATAAAGCCGCCAAGCGACCAGCAAACATAACAGTATGGGCAACGAATAGGCCAAGACAGGGGAAAAGCCAAATATACTGCTGGCTGGGCCCAATATTTCTTGAGCATAATTAAAACCCAAACCGGTTAAAACACCAAACAGCACCCTTTGCCCTATGGGCACAGCCCGTTGTGAACCAAACACAAAAGACATTGCCACCAACACCAAACTCATAGTAAACAACGGCTGCAAAACTTTTTTCCAGAAAGCGAGATTAAATAAACTGGCGTTAATGCCCGCTGACTGCAAATAATCGACATACTCTCCTAGGTCTTTTGCTGATAGATACATCGGCTCCATACCTAATTTGGCCACCAAATCGGTGGCTAGATTAACTGGCCACGCTTGTTGCGTGAATTCATTGCTGGTAATGCCCTCATCATGGAGGGTAATGGTCTTACCCATCTCTAGTTGCCAGTCTTCTGAGGTTTTCCTAGCCGCTTTTGCAAACAGGCTGGCCTGCCACACTTGCCCATCAAAGGCATACCGATAAATGCCGCGCAGGCTATTATCAGGCGCCACTGCGGTAACAAAAACAAAGGCATCACCATCACGTAGCCAAAAGCCCTTGCTCGCCGACACACCGCGATATTCAGAACGCTCGACTAAAGCCATCTGTTGCGACCAGGGCACTAGGTATTCGCCCATCAAGGTATTCAGCACCACCAAGGGACCTAACGCTAGCAACACACCAAATGATAAGCGACGCAAGGTAACACCTGCTGCACGCATGACTGTCAATTCGTTACTATTGGCTAAATTACCTAAGCCGATAAGCGCGCCCACCAACAACACCAAGGGCATGTACTGATAAGCCTTATATGGCGCTGTATAGACGACATAAGTCACCACGTCATAAAAACTAGCCCCCTGATCCATGGCACTGGCTTCGTCACTAATCGCGAGCAATAAATCCAGCCCCAAAATGACTATTAGTACAATCCCACAAGTAGGTAAAAGGTGGACAGCGATATAACGGTTAATTAAGCTCATGTGGCAAGACTCCGCAGGGCTGCAAAGCGCTGCTGCATCTGTTTACCAAACAATAACCACAAACCAAGCAACAAGAACGCGCTATGCAGGGCCAACACATTGAACTCGGCACCAGAAATACCTAACTCTATTTGATCCCGGAAACGCATTAACAAAGACAGGTAGCCCAGAAAAAGAACCAAGGCGGGAAGCAAACGAGCAAAGCGACCCTGACGCGGATTTACCTGACTCAGAGCAATCGCTGTGAGACTAATAATCAAGGTCATTACTGGTAATGAGAATCGCCAATAAAGCTGCGCTCGGTAAGTGGCCTTTGGCGAATCTAACAACTCCAGAGTTGGAATCGTAAAACTGTGGGTAATATCAACGGCAACATCAGTATCAAGCAGTTGCACCGCCATTTTTTGAAATACCGTCAATGAAACATCCAGATGTTGATCGGCCACTTGCATGCGCGAGCCATTTTCCAATAACAGATACTTGGCCTGGTATTGTTCATCAAAATATTGGGTTGCTGATTCAGCCTTAATAATGACTGGCGGTTTATGGTCACCATTCGTAAACAGAAACACATTGCTGAGCTTACTTCGATCATCACTCAAACTTTCTGCATAAATCGCCTGACGATCGCCACTACCTTGAAACCTACCAGGCACAATACTTTCAAATTCGCTGGTGTGACTTTGCACGTAAAGCACTTCTTCAACAATACGTGAGGTATGCGGGGCAATAGCTGTACTGAGCAGCAATACAATCAACGCCAAAGCTGATACGGGCACCGCCACTATACCTAACAACCGAGCTTGGCTAATGCCATTAGCCGACAAAATCACCAGCTCATTGTCCACACTATGTCGCCCCAGAGCCACCAGAACCCCAATGAATGTGCCCATAGGTAATAAATTACTTAAATAGGCTGGCAGTAAATTCGCAATCACCACCAGTACCGCTTGCGCATCCAGCTCTCCGGCAACAGCCAAACTCAAGAAGTAGGCAAATCGGCTGCTACCAACAATCAACAACAAGACCATTGAAATCACCAAGCTGGTGATGACAATTTCTTTAGCTAAATAACGCGTTATTATTTGCAAGTAGTAGCCTCTTTCAAGTCACGTCCTGGCAATGTTTAAGGGAGGGCTTATTTTGCCCACAAGTTTAGCAGGTTTTATTAATATATTAGAGCCCTAATTATTGCCAATGACTAATGACCCGGTTACTAAATTGTCGTAAAATTCTTCCCACACGCCAATCGTCATACAAACCGACTATATGTATTTGGAGCCCAAATTGAAATACTCTCACAGTAACACTATTGCCGACTTTGGCGACGCCTGCAGCGCCATATTACCTTTAGCAGCAGATCAGCACCTAACACCCTCTTTACAAATTGCCGACACTCTCTTGGGCGGTGCAATTAGCGCAGCAATCGCTAGTGGCGATTTAACAGGTAAATTAAAAAATCAACACCTGTTCCTGAATTCAACTTCAGGGCCAAAGCGTATTCTGGTTGTCGGCACCGGTGCCAGTGAGAAGCTTAATGACAGCAAATGCCGTCAACTGCACAAGGCCGCATGGAGTGCCCTTAAAGCTAATCCAGGCCAACGTGTTCATAATGAGCTTTGTTTGGCGCAGTCCAGCAGCCTAAATCAAGCAGACCAAACCCGCTTGGCTATTGAAACACTAACCAAAAGCCAATACAGTTTTGACCAGTTCAAAAGCAAGAGTCAAGACCACAACGAAGCACCAGCCAAAGCCGATATGGTGATCGTCGCTCCAGAGGCTGAAGGCCAGTTAAAGCAGTCTATCGCCACCGCCGCCGCCATGGACATGTGCCGAGACCTCGGCAACCTACCTGGCAACATATGCACGCCAAGCTACCTCGCTGAGCAGGCCATCGCCATGGCCGCCACTTCCCCTAAAGTTCAGGCTGATATTATTGAAGAAGACTCCATGGCAGAGCTTGGCATGCACTGCTTACTGTCCGTAGGCAAAGGTAGTAACGAAGCCTCCAAACTCATCATTTTGAAATATCAAGGCGCCGCAGAAGCAACAGCCCCCCATGTCTTGGTGGGCAAAGGCATTACTTTCGACACCGGTGGCATTAGCTTGAAGCCTGGCGCCTCCATGGATGAAATGAAATACGACATGTGCGGGGCGGCTAGCGTGTTAGCGGCCATGCAGGCCGTGATTGATATGGCATTACCTGTCAATGTGGTGGCCATCGTTGCCAGTGCCGAAAATATGCCGGCGGGTAATGCTACTAAACCAGGTGATATTGTAACCACCATGTCGGGTAAAACTGTCGAAATACTCAACACCGATGCTGAAGGGCGTTTAGTATTATGCGATGCCCTAACCTATGCTGAACGATTTAATCCAGCTAGCGTCGTGGATGTCGCCACACTGACTGGTGCCTGCATCATTGCTTTGGGCCACCATACCAGCGCCGTATTAAGTAACGATGATGAATTTGCTCAAGAATTAATGGCTACTGGCAAGCAAGCTTTTGACACTGCCTGGCAACTGCCTATTGGTGACGCGTATCAGGAACAGCTAAGCAGTAATTTTGCCGACATGGCAAATATAGGCGGTCGCCCTGCAGGCACCATTACGGCAGCTTGTTTCCTAGCGCGCTTTGCTGAAAGTTACAAATGGGCTCATATCGATATTGCTGGCACCGCCTGGACGTCAGGCAAAGCCAAAGGCGCTACGGGACGCTGCGTACCTCTACTGGTCCAGCACTTGATAAATCAGGCTTAGGATTAAACAATATGGCCAGAGCAGATTTTTACACGCTCAAAGACAGTCACGGCGATGCTCGTTATCGCCTGCTGCAACAATTATTGAGCAAATCGATGACGGCTGGCCAGTCCGTGCATATACATTGCCGAGATGAGGCCGAGGCGGCCCACTTGGATGACTATATTTGGGCCTTTAAGCCCGAATCATTTTTGCCACACCACCAACTAGGTCGAGAAATACCATTACGCTCACCCATTACTCTGGGCTACCATGAATTGCGCCCGGAACGGGCTGATATTTGTATCAACTTTGCGACTGATCCCGTGACTAATTTTGAACGTATAATTGAAATAGTGGTGCAAGAAACAAGCATCTTACAAAAAACCCGTGACCATTATCGCCACTACCAG
>JAAERS010000077.1 GCA_024230095.1 Gammaproteobacteria bacterium
AGCAACCGCTGCTTGGATCTTAACACCCCGTCTGAGTAAGTTCTGTACCTTCGTCCGTGGCTTGCGCCATTGACGCCAATAACACATTCTTACCCGACGGCGGATCCACTGCTCTAAATCAACACAGGCTTGATAAGCATCAGCTATACCAAAGTAATTGATCCAGCCTCGCACATACTGACTCACTTTAAACAATTGACAACCCATACTGACGCCCCAATTTCGGTTCGTCAGACGCCTCATCTTTTGTTTGAAAATGTGCAGTGTTTTAGCATGCCATTGGACCTTTCCTCGCTTAAAAGTGAAACCAAGAAACTTACTCTGACTCACCTTAACTACTTGGCTTTTCTGCTCATTTATGGCCAGTTTAAGCTTCGTGGCTAGGTAACGAGTAATGCTGGTTAGCACCCGTTTTCCGGCACGTTTTGACTTTACTAGTATGATAAAGTCATCCGCGTAACGGGCGAATTTATGCCCTCGGCTTTCCAACTCTTTATCCAAATTATCTAACATAATGTTCGATAATAAAGGCGAGAGTGGTCCGCCTTGAGGCACTCCTTCATAACTAGGCAATAACTTACCATTGACCATCACACCAGCACGTAGGTATTTGCCAATCAACGCCAGTAGACGTTTATCTTGTACCTTACGCTTTAGCTGCGTCATCAATAAGTCGTGATTTACTCGATCAAAGAATTTTGACAGGTCAACATCGACGGCGAATTTCCTTTTCGTCTTGATGATATCTCGAACTTGATACACCGCTTGTTGAGCATTCTTATTAGGACGAAAGCCGAAGCTGTTCGCTGAGAAGAATGGATCAAACAGTGGCGTTAGCACTTGGGCTATTGCTTGCTGAATAATGCGGTCAAGCACGGTGGGTATGCCCAGTTGACGTTTACCGCCATCGGGTTTATCAATTTCCACTCGCCTAACTGCATTGGGTTGATATTCACCTTGTTCCAATTGAGTTTTACACGTTTGCCAGCCACCTTGTTGTGCCCATAAGCTGAAGGCATCAATTGACATGTCATCAATACCTGCGGCTCCTTTATTGGCTTTAACTCGTTGCCAAGCACGTTGTAAATTCATCGGCTCAAGAAGTTGTTGAAATAGTTCTTGGTTGAAAGTTGGCTGCGGGTTATGACGCTGCTTATAGTAATCGCCTGACGGCGTAGTGGGTATAGGCAAGTTAAACAAGGCTCCTCTTTCTTCTAAATGTTCAGGCCTTCACCGTGTCCCAACCATTACGATGGGCGTTTGGCTACTATGCCGTCTGCTGACTTCTGCTTAATCACATGCCTAGTTACCCAGTCATGCGCTATCGTTTTCATCGGTTCGCTCTTTTGGCTCGATGAATGCCAAAAGCCAAGGCACTTATTAACCAGAGCCTTACTGGTAACTTTTCGATCGCGTGTTAAACAGATCTCCCCAGATAAGAGCATGTACTTTCTTTGCACTGCTGCATCATTTACGGTGGCCATTAGATCACATGGTTTCGTCGTCTTGTGCCAACTCACCTCTAGCCTACGCCTCATATGATGTTCTTGTTCATCAGCTCGCAAGTTTGCTAGCGGCTTCCTTCAGACCAATCCTCACGGATAAGCCCTTGCCATTCGCTAGTAGTTAGCGTTTAATAACAGTAAGTTAAATAAACGGTGACCTTCCTACAGAGGACTTTCACCTCATTAGTTCATGCCCATGCTGGGCGTACACAAGGCAATTAAACGGAACTAAAATAGTGGGTTAAGTTTC
>JAAERS010000078.1 GCA_024230095.1 Gammaproteobacteria bacterium
GTTGCGCAAGCCAAAGTAGCTAGGGTGCTTGTAATTTTTTTCATTATGCTCTCCTAAATTAACTTCCATTTTTATATTATTTATCGCTAACTCTCTGCCTTACAAAGAGCCGGCGAATTCGTTATTTCCGCAGGAAATACTATTAATAGCCTTTTACACAAAGTCCGGGTTATCTTCTAACAAGATAAAACCCACCCTTAGCCTAGGCATCTATAAAACTTCTGTCTGCACACGGTCCATAGCTTCCGTCAGTAAGCCTATTAATTCATCAATCTCCGCCTTAGTAATACACAAAGGCGGGCTCATAATCAAACAATCACCGACCGCACGCACCATTAAACCATTTACTATTGCGCTGTCACGCACCTTGCCTGCCACCTCAATATCCTTGTCAAAAGGCTCACGGGTGGCCTTGTCTTTGACCAGCTCCAAGGCACCAAGCATGCCCGTGCCACGTACCTGACCCACCAAGGGATGGCTACTTAATTCACTCAATTTAGCCTGCAGATAGGGTCCTGTTTCTTCACGTACTTGGTCAATCAGACCCTCACGCTGCATAATCTCGATGTTGGCTTTGGCAACTGCCGCGGAGACGGGGTGCCCTGAATAGGTGTAGCCGTGAGCAAACTCTCCACCATCAATCATTACCTCAGCCACGCGCTTACTTATGGCAACACCGCCAATAGGCAGGTAGCCAGAAGACAACCCCTTGGCAAAGGGAATCATGTCCGCTTCAATATTATAGGTTTGCGCAGCAAACCAGTTGCCCGTGCGGCCAAAACCAGTAATCACCTCATCCAGTATCAGCAACAAGTCATATTTCTTACAAATACGCTGGATTTCTGGCCAGTAGCTAGCCGGTGGCACGATAACGCCGCCGGCTCCTTGAATGGGTTCACCTATAAAAGCACCCACCTTATCGGCACCCAGTTCCAGAATCTTGTCTTCTAGAGCCTTCGCTGCACGTAAACCAAAGTCGACTTCACTTTCGCCGGGCTGGGATTCTTTATACCAGTGTGGTTGCATGATGTGGGCGATGCCATCAATCACGCCGCCTTGCTTATGCATGGCTTCCATACCACCTAAACTCATGCCCGCTAAGGTCGAGCCATGATAAGCATTTTCCCGAGAGATAACTGTTCGTTTTTCAGGCTGGCCTTTTAGAGCCCAGTAATGGCGCACCATACGCAGGTTGGTGTCATTGGCTTCAGAGCCAGAACCAGTGAAGAATATATAGTCGATATTGGCTGGTGCTAGAGATTTGACCTTGGCCGCTAATTCGATAGCTGGCACGTTAGCCGTACCAAAAAAGCTATTATAATAGGCTAATTGCTTCATCTGCTGGGCGGCAACATCAGCTAACTCATCGTGACCATAACCAATATTCACACACCACAAACCCGCCATGGCATCTAAAATGCGGTTACCATCAGAATCAAATATATAAACACCTTTCGCCCCTGTCACTACGCGAGTGCCCTTCTCATGCAACGCTTTGGAATCGGTAAATGGGTGCAGATAGCTGTCTCGGTCCATCTGTTGCAGGGCCGCTGTATTAAGAACTGGGTTCATGGAATTCATATTCACCTCCTAAATCTCCTCTTCTTTAGAGGGGTTTAAACAGTTAACAACAAGTACTCACGTTCCCAAGAACTGATTACTTGTAAAAAATTTTCATTTTCTTTTTCTTTTACCGACAGGTAAGCCCGCACGAAACGGTCACCAAAAATTTCTCTTAATGGCTCACAACGATCCAATTGAATCAGCGCTTCGGTCAATGAACGTGGTAATTCCCGCGTGCCCTTGTCATAGGCACTGCCTTCCACAGGTGCGCTGGGCTCCAGTTGTTCCACAATACCCAAATAACCGCAAGCCAAACTGGCTGCCATGGCTAAATAAGGATTAGCATCAGCGCCGCCTACACGGTTTTCAACACGCACGTTAGGGCCACTAGCATCTGGCACACGCAAGCCTACAGTGCGATTATCATAGCCCCAGTGAACGTTTACTGGGGCTGACTCTTCACGCATATATCGGCGATAGGAGTTCACATTCGGTGCAAATAGTGCGGTTACCGCTTTAGTGTATTTTTGCAAACCGCCGATATAATGGCGCAAGGTATCACTGATCTGGCCATCAATGCCCATGAACACATTATTGCCCTGCGCATCCAAAAGACTTTGATGCACGTGCATGGAACTGCCAGGCTGACCTTCCACTGGCTTGGCCATAAAGGTTGCTGACATATCATGCTTCAATGCTACCTCACGCAAAGTCCGCTTAAATAAGAATACCTGGTCAGCCAAACCCAAAGCTTCGCCATGCAGGAAGTTGATTTCCATCTGCCCTAAACCTTCTTCGTGGATCAAGGTTTCCACATCTAAATTTTGGGCTTCGCAGTAGTCGTAAACATCTTCGAACAAGGGATCAAATTCGTTCAAGGCATCAATACTGTATGATTGGCGCCCAGTTTCAGCCCGGCCGGTACGACCAATGGGTGGTTCCAATGGAAAGTCGGGGTCCAGGTTACGCTTGGTTAAAAAGAACTCCACTTCAGGCGCAACAATAGGTGTCAGCCCCATATCAGAATATAGCTTTAGCACTCGCCGCAACACCGTGCGCGGTGCCATATCAACCAGCTCCCCTTGAGCATCATAACAATCATGAATAATTTGTGCCGTGGGCTCAGTAGCCCATGGCAAAAGCTTCATGGCACTGGGGTCAGGTTTTAAGTAAATATCAATTTCAGCATCATCGATCATGCTGTAGTCATTGGTGTAATCACCCGTTACTGTCAGCATCAGCACACTTTCGGGAATGCGCGTGATAGTATCTTCACTAAACTTGGATGCGGGCATAATTTTTCCGCGCGCGATGCCCGTCAAGTCACTGATAATACACTCAATTTCAGTAATTTTATTGTCTTTTAACCATGTCTGTATGGACTGGGTATTACTCATAAATAACCTATTTGGTTTGTAAACGTTGCTGACAAGCCGCAGCAAAACCTTGGTAGATGGCGGTGTAAAATTTGTCTTTGGTTACCTGGTATTCTGGGTGCCATTGCACCGCCATATTAAACCCTTTGGCAACAGGATCACAGAACGCCTCGATCAAACCATCTGGTGCTCGTGCCTCCACCTGCAAACCATGCCCCAATTGTTTAACGCCTTGGCCATGCAGAGAATTAACCCGCGCTTGCTGCTGGCCATAAAGTCCTGCCAATACGCCATTGGGTGTTAAACTAATATCGTGGGCATGACCATATTGCACATCACGTGGCTCTTTCTTGTCTTCACGATGATCCATAAAACCTGCGTGTTCATGCACATGTTGGTATAAAGTACCACCATAGACCACATTCATTTCCTGAAAACCGCGGCAAATAGCCAACAAAGGCACACCTTTTTTGATGGCCAAGGAAATCAAAGGCAAAGTTAGCGAGTCACGACGAGCATCATGCAAGGTGCCTGCGCGACTGGCCTCACCATAATGATGAGGCTCCACGTTACTGTGGCTACCTGGCAACAAAACCCCATCCAAGCCATCCAATAGCTCTCCCACATCCAATCCCATTGACTCACCCCGGTCTGCCAGAGCAGGAATGAGCACCGGTAAACCCCCAACCGCGTCAATAATAGACGCTGCATACTTTTCGCCAGCACGATGGAAAGAATTCAGGCCGTCCACTTGTACATCACAAGCCAGACCAATAATGGGTTTAGTCATAACGCTGCTGAGAGTTTTTAATCTTATGGGGTGAACAATATCATAAACACGAAATTAAACACAAGGGCTGTGTATTATAATATTGAACAACAGAAAATATGAGAAATTAATATGTAACTAACTGAATATTATAATATTTTTATCTAAAAAAGAACATTGTCTAACAAATTGATCGATATAATTTACAACTATTATGTCATATATTTCAAACAGACTATGGGTTTTTACTTGCAAGGAAAGCGGTTTCTGATACCATCGCCATGATACCCCTAGCGTAATCATCAAGAGTGCTTAACATGGCCCACCAAGTTGCAGCCCCTCAAGAAGCGGTTGAATTTCTCGCCACCAATCCTGATCTGGTTGCTTTAGACCTATTAATTCCTGATCAACATGGTGTATTACGAGGCAAGCGCATCCCCGCTGATGACCTACTAAAGGTTTATGAATCAGGTATTTATTTGCCCGGGTCGGTGTTTGCCCTGGATATTAACGGTAACACCATTGAGAGTACCAACATTGGTTTTGCCACTGGAGACTGTGACCAGCCTTGTCGCCCCATAGCCGGCAGTTTGGTGCGCGTGCCATGGCAAAGCAAGCCCATGGCACAGTGCCTATTAAGCATGGAGCAGGAACCAGGCATTGCTTACTTTGCTAACCCTCGCCACGTTCTGGATCGAATATTAGACCGCTTCCAGCAACTAAAACTTACACCCGTGGTCGCCGTTGAACTAGAGTTCTTCCTGACTGATCCAGAACGCCTGCCAGATGGGCAGTTACAAGCGCCTATTTCACCCATCAATGGTCAGCGCGAGACTGATACTCAGGTTTATTCCATGAACAATCTGGACGACTATGGCGACCTGCTCGAAGACATTATGGTGGCCGCAAAGGCACAGGGTATACCTGCCTCGACCGCGATTGCTGAATACGCCCCGGGGCAATTTGAAATTAACCTCAATCATATCGACAATCCCCTACTGGCCTGTGATCAAGCCATTATGCTCAAACGGCTGATTCGAGCCGTTGCGCGCCGTCATGGGTTAGAAGCGACCTTCATGGCCAAACCCTTTGCTGACCAAGCCGGTAACGGCATGCACATTCATATGAGTTTGTTAGATGCCACCGGTGACAATGTGTTTAGTGATGGCCAAGTGCAGGATAACCAATACCTGCGCCAAGCCCTCTCAGGTTTACAACATAGCCTACCGGATATCATGGGTTTGTTATGCCCCAAGGTGAACTCTTTCCGGCGTTACCAACCCGACTTTTTTGTACCCATGGCACCCACTTGGGGCATTGATAATCGTACCGTTGCCTTGCGCATCCCCAATGGCGACCCTAAGGCCCGCCGCATAGAACATCGCGTAGCTGGAGCCGATGCCAACCCCTATTTAGCCATGGCGGCTTTGATTGCTGGCACCCACTATGGGCTCACCAATGACCTAAGTCTGGGTGCACAAATTAAAGGCAATGCCCCTGAGCAGGTTAAGCCGTCTCTACCTTTGGACTGGCGCAGTGCACAACAACAATTGGCACGCAGTCGCTTCGCCAAAGACTATTTGGGTGCTGACTTCTTACACGTCTACCAAGCCGTACAAGAAGCTGAGTTCAATGAATTTAATAGCCACGTTTCCAGTCTTGAAATCGATTGGTACCAGCGCACTTTGTAATTAGTTCCGGGGCACTATGCGCACAGCAAGCGGACAAGGGCATACCCATTCTTGGTATGCCGCCAGCAGCAATATTGAGCTTAACCAACCGCCACTACAGGGTGAGTTGCAAGCGGATGTGTGTGTCATTGGTGCCGGTATCACCGGCTTGAGTACTGCACTAGAGCTGGCCAATCAAGGCTTCTCTGTCGCTGTACTAGAGGCCAACTGCATTGCTTGGGGCGCCTCTGGCCGTAGCGGTGGACAAATGATTTTTGGTTATGGTTGCGACATGCCTGTGATTGAAAAATTCACAGGCAAAAATAACGCGAAGGCTATTTGGGATATGTCACTGGAAGGGATCGACCTTATCCGCCAGCGTATAGAGAAGTATCAAATTGACTGCGATCTACAACAAGGCCACCTGCACGCTGCCATTAAACCACGCCATATGCATGAACTAGAGGCGTGGATAAAGGCACTGGAAACTGACTATGGTTACCAAAGCCTGACCCTTTGGCAGGCTAATGAACTGCAACAAGTAATGACCAGTACGCGCTATATCGGTGGCCTA
>JAAERS010000079.1 GCA_024230095.1 Gammaproteobacteria bacterium
AGGACTCAAGTGGTTACGGGCTATACCCCCGAACAGGAGGCGGACCTACTGATGCGAATTGGTTTTGGTATGCGCTTAATGAAGCAGGCACCACCGCCTCCAAAAGTTAGGGAGCACATACGTGAAAGCCTAATTAATACGGTTAGTAGGCGACTAGAGGCAGGCAAGATTACTTATCCGGCACTGGTATATTTGGTGCAGGCCAAAATAGGTTAAGGCATGGGCTGGTGCTATTTTAAAAAGCCAATAAAATCTATTTCTTCAGACACTTTGCCTAGTGCCCAACGCCCTCGCTTGCCCTTTAGGTATGTAACATGATCTGTGCCCTTTAAGTTCGGGCATTGACAGCTTCTTTTCATTTTCACTTTGCATGTGTTTCAGGTGAATTTTCGCTAATAATCTAGACGTTCCTGAGCTTCAATTAGTCACTAAGAGAGCGGTGGGGTTGATATTTAGCGATGTCCGGGTTTTGCGCATAAGAGCTGCCTAGCAACCACTGGGACAGGGTGGTTTTTAACTCATGGTCGCCAATTACATTGATTAATCCCTCATTCATTAGTGAATCCAATCCACGTTCGCCAAAATAGAAAGCTACCAAATCCGGGAAGGCGCAGGTAATACAAAGGTCCGTTTCCAGTTGTGGGTTGATGACACAAAGCTCAATTTCTTGGCCGGGAATGCAATACAGCCAAAAAATGCTATGAGGCTTCGGCTTGTCAGAAAGCTGCAGCTCAATGATCACCTCGCGGTCTGGCATTTTTGTTAGATCCATCGAGCGCCGAAGGTTCATGAGAAAACTCATTAAGTCAGCTTGTTCTCCAAGGTTACCGGTTTCCAGATGTTGATAGGCCCATATTCCCAGATCTCTTATGGCCGGCTCTATGGCTTTGCCGCTGGCAGTACGATGATAGGTGACACGCCCACATGATGATAATCGACGATGAATAAGTTGGTTAGTTTCCATTTCTTTTAAACGCTTGGACAGCAGGCTCGGCGAAATACCTGGTATATGCTGCTTGATTTCGTTGAAGCGGTGAGACCCCCAACCAATCTCAGCTAAAATTTGAATTGTCCAGCGTGGCTGCAGCACCTGACAAGCCAGAGTAATAGGGCAAAATAAGCTGCGTATTGGGTACGACATTGTTCACCTCCATATGATAATTCTTATGCCTAGAATAGGAAAACCCATCACTAATCAGTACTAAATCTATACCGAAAAGGTTCATTTCTTACACTATATATTGAGCAATAACATACTCTACAATGCCATTAAAAAGCTAGTACATG
>JAAERS010000080.1 GCA_024230095.1 Gammaproteobacteria bacterium
GCACCGTGTATTTGTGCCAAACTAGTCATATCAAACAGATACACACGTATGCCAAAGACAATGGCTTGCGTACCGGGTAGGCGGCGCAAGCTTTGTCGTTCCATGCGATAGAACAAGGGAGTATCGGCGGCTAGAGGTGCGCTAATGGAATGGGGGAACTGGGCTAACTGCTGAGCCTCCTGTAAAGACCAGTTGTAGCGTTGCACCACCTGCCCATCCGCCATATTACTCAGAAACTGATCAATTTTTGGCGTTAGCTGTTGATGTATACCAGGCACGGGGTCATGGATACGAGCCATGGGTTTGCCCAGTTTATCTTGCAAGCGCCAACTACTAGGGCTGCATAGACTGGCTGCCGTTAAGCAATATTGCCCATGCCGGGCTTGCATTAACAACAGGTCATCGGCCACCCAGAGGGACGCTGGCCACAAACTGTGGTTCCCTCCAGCAGCCGGTATATCCAGTAAGATACCACTGGGTAAATGGGTCAGTTGGTCTCCCATCTGGGCATAAACCTGCCCATGGTCTTGCAACAAATGTTGCTTTAACAAATCGACCAGTTCTCGTTGCGCCGCTTGCGACTCTGGCAAGCCATCAAATACCTGTTGGCCATAAGCCTGATGAATTTGTTGTTTATGTTGATAATAGGGTTCTAGGTCAATACAGGGTTGTAGCCACTGGCTATCGGATACTACCTGCATACCCATTTGCATAACACTGTTGTCACGCATATGGGGCAAACTGGCGGGAAGCGGCGAGTTAATCATGGCCGACTCCTACTAGATGATGTTCTCTTGAATAGGCCGCGTGGATAGTTTGCCACTGTCTACCTAGTAACATGCCCCCACTCCTTCTTGGCTTTAACACCCACCTGCCTGATGGGTGACTAGTAATCAACTTAAGAACCTGGCCCTTGATTGGCTGGGTTGTCAATTGGGCCGTAGCCATGCTACTGCGCCTAATCAAACTACGCCAGCATTTTGTGCACCTTTTCTCTAGTTGAACATTGTGTGCCGAAACAGCGATCGCGGTATAAAAAAACCACACTCAATAAGGAAAAGGCCCTAGCTCAGTGTGTGCACACACCGTATTTACCCACTTCGTAAACATGATGTTTCATAGCGTTTCTCTGGAACATTCAACTTTATTCAGTGAGCTGCGACGCCACCAAACGTGCCGCCGCAAAATCTTCCAAAGATGCCCCAACAGACTTGAACAGGGTAATATCATCAACGGCACGGTCCATTGGGGATTGGACAAGCTCATGCAAATCGGCCTCAATATCTTGTAGGTCAAACAGGCCTTCCGTTTGCGCCTGCAGTAAATCGCCGGCTTCACCATGAGCCCCCGCATAGGTATCCACAAATACCCGCGAACGCGCCACTAGATTGCCATCACTTTCGCGCAGATCCGCTCTATAGGCACCGACCAAATCAATATGAGTGCCCGGCTGTAGCCAGGCACCTTGTATTAAGGGCTGGGCTGATAAGGTACAACAACTGATCACTTGCGCCTGGGCACAGGCCGCTGGCAAATCACTCGCCACTTCACCGCCCTCTACCTGCTGCGCAATCAGCGCGGCTTTTTGAGAATCTCGCCCCCACACTAGTACGCGCTTAATACTCGGCCTTACTTGGCGATGGGCCGCAATCATCTCCATGGACAAACGTCCCGTGCCCACCACCAGCAAGGTATCAGCTGTTGCCGGCGCCAAAAACTGCGCGGCTACTGCAGAAGCCGCTGCCGTGCGGCGTGCCGTCAGGGTGGCGCCGTCAATCATGGCTGACCATGCACCTGTTACGGGGTCTGCCACCAACACCTGAGCCTGAATAGCGGGCAGGCTACGCACACCATTATTGGGCACAACATTCACCAATTTCACCACCACACCAGCATCATCAGCCCAAGCTGGCATAATCAACAAGGTACGTTGACTGCCATCTGGATCATCGACACCATAGTGCAAGCGTGGTGGCGCCGTCACCTCATCAGCAGGCTGA
>JAAERS010000081.1 GCA_024230095.1 Gammaproteobacteria bacterium
CGGTCACCCCGTTAGCTTAGAAAATTTAAGCTATATTACGATGTCTTAGCCAGTGGACCTACTGTAGAAGACATCGCCAAGATAAAAAGAATGTATTAAATCAGAATCTAGCATCTAAAAGACATCCTTCGACATATAGATCACCACAGTAGCTATAAATAATTTATATGTTTAACCGCTAGGTAAGCCTAGTTTTTATACCGTTTGGATTTTCTTAGCAACCTTATTAAGGCCATCACTATTCCTAGCAGTATTAGCAAATAAGTAAGAACTGATAATGACCATTTAAAGGAGTTAATTCCAGACCCTAATGAAACCAACATTTCAGGTATTGGATTTGAATTTAAATAGAATTCCAACATCAATAATTCAACATAGTTCTCTGCCCAGTCGGCAATCATACCAAGAACAGGAATAAACAGTAGTAGCCGCCTTTTGTTAAAGAAATACATAATCCAACAGGCATACATCAGAGTATAAATAACTGCAAAAATCACATCCCAAACTTGAAGGAACTGACCATAACAAAGAAGTTGCTCCTGAGTTCTTGATCCAAAAAAATCTTGAACCATATCTTGGGTGTAATAAAAAGAAAGTCCTAACGAATTCGCTCCAACATCCAGAGTAAAACAGCTACTGAAATGGCCTAAAACCAATGATACATATAAGAAAAATGCCAACGTAAACCCTATACCGGAATACAAAGTTCTGTGCAGATTGAAATATGTCATTGTTCTGTTCATATTTTTATCCATCAATGAGTTACATTACTATTAGCGCGCTTCGATACTTTTGCTAATAGCATAGTTAACACCTACCATTATTGAACCTACACGATGGTGCAGCAGCCCACCAAGCTCTAAGGTAACCCTCCCCAATGTATTATTTTTATTGGGTAAACAAGACTCACTCTGCTGAATCAGCCTGTCACCAAAGCATTATGCATCGCCCAGATAACTCTCTAAAGAATCATCCATAGCATCCTCCCAAGGCGTATGATGGGCCGGTGCCACTTTACCGGTTAGGGCTGACTTATAACCATTGTCACGGAATGTCATAATGTTTTCTTTCTTGTGTTTTTTCCAAGCATAAAAGGCTTGATTACAGCCTTCCAAATCAATCGCTGGATAATCTGTTTTAGCCATCAATTCCATGGTATACCTTCCCTGAAACTCAATGGCCGCATAGTCATCTGGCAAAGCATCTTCAGCACTTCGCCAAGCGTCAATGTCTGCCTGCATTGCTGCTTGAGTTGGTAATGCCACACGCTGTAATATCACATCTCTGGCATACCAAGCTTGGGCGTCAAACATATTGAAGGTGTACCACTGATCCTGCATACCAAGATAAAACAAGTTCGGATTGTGCTGCCACACCACACCATTGTATAAATTCACAGGATACAAACGATTATTGGTTTTTAGTCTGAGAGATTGTTCCATAAAGGGAAAAGAGTGCACATATCCAGTACACAAGATGATGGCATCAACCTGCTTTTGTGTGCCGTCAATAAAGTAAGCAGTATTTTCGTCAACTCGCTCAAGCTTAGGCACTTCCTGCCAGTTGTCAGGCCAATGGTAACCCATTGGTGCGGTACGATGGGCCACGGTGATCGATTTAGCACCATATTTCCAGCACTGAGAGCCTATATCTTCAGCAGAGTATGAAGTACCTAGTATAAGAATGTCCTTGTCCTTAAATTCGACTGCATCTCGGAAATCATGGGCATGTAAAATGCGCCCATTAAAATTATTAAACCCGGGGTATTCTGGTACATTGGGGGTGGAAAAGTGGCCGCTAGCAACAATCACATAATCAAAACCTTCTTCATACTGCCGCTGGTTAGGTAAATCTTCGGCAGTCACTGTAAATTGCTCACTCACCGCATCGTAAGTGACACTGCGGATGACCGTTGAAAAGCGAATCCAAGAGCGCACATTAGCTTTCTTAACACGCCCCTCGATATAATCAAACAACACAGCACGAGGCGGATACGACGCAATTTCACGGCCAAAATGCTCATCAAAGGTATAGTCAGCAAATTCAAGCCCTTCTTTAGGGCCATTCGACCAGAGATAACGATACATACTGCCGTGAACCGGTTCTCCATACTGGTCGACACCGGTACGCCATGTATAATTCCACAAGCCACCCCAATTGTCCTGCTTTTCAAAACAGACCACTTCAGGTATCTCCTGGCCTTTTTGCTGAGCCGACTGAAAGGCCCTTAACTGTGCTAAGCCACTAGGGCCTGCGCCAATAATTGCCACACGTTTTTTCGCCATCGTTATTCTCCTTTCAAACTGCTGAACCAAGGTTTTTTGATCTAAGTCAATTAATATACACATTAAGGCTCAATTTTTCAGAATTATTCTTATATGTATATGGATTAATGAGGCGTATGCTCTTTGTAAGGGACTAAGTAATTTCGAAGGGATACGAATGTTTAGGTATAAGATTGTATCAACAATGGTCTTTTCCATGCTATTGAGTAATAGTCTGGTAACGCTAGCTGCCAGTTTTGATAAGGGTTTTAGGGCGTATCACTCGCGTGATTATGAGACTGCTTTTATAGAGTGGATTCAGTTGGCTGAACAAGGCCATCCTGATGCTCAATATAATCTGGGAGTTATGTATTATATTGGCAAAGGTGTCACAAGGGACTATAAAAAGGTGGTTAAGTGGTACACCAAAGCGGCGGAACACGGCCATGCTGCTGCTCAACTCAATCTGGGGATTATGTACCAGCATGGTGACGGCGTCCTAGAGAACGATAAAGTTGCGGTTAAGTGGTACACCAAAGTGGCTGCACAGGGAAATGCTATGGCTCAAACCAATCTGGGATTTATGCACGAAAATGGTGAAGGCGTCCTTATAGACCATTTACGAGCCTATATGTGGTACAACTTGGGGGCCGTTAATGGAGATGAATTGGGTGCCAAGAACAAGATAAAGATAGCCAAGAAAATAACTTCTACCCAAATAGCCAAAGCACAAGAGATGTCTAGGCGCTGCTTGGGAAGTGGCTACACAGATTGCTGATTCATATGCCAGCATCACCTTTGATATTAACTATATTGCACAGAAATAAGGGGCAAGCCGACACTTATGGCAACGGGAACAGCGCCCTATACAAACCAGAAAAACAAAAAAAGCCGCCCTTAAAGGCGGCTTTTAATTAAACTTACGCTAAACCACTAGCGATAAGTCGTTTCAGTCTGACCATGGCCTTTGGGGCGAGCAATACCACCGATCATGTCTGCCAAAGTAACCATACCAATCGCGGCGCCATCACGCATCACAGTGGCATCCGTTAAGCCAGCATCGGACATCAACGGCAAGGCTTCTTCCAGAATGGTATCGTGAGCAAACTGTAGGTCACTGGTTGCGCTACCTTCTTCCATCACGGCGCAGACATCCAGCACTCTGGCACGGTTAATATCCTTGATAAAGTCACGCACATAGTCATCGGCTGGATCCAGCACGATTTCCTGAGGTGAGCCCTTCTGTATAACTGCCCCGTCGCGCAGAATAACAATGTTATCACCAATGCGCAGTGCTTCATCCAGATCATGGGTAATAAAGATAATGGTCTTGTGCAGCTCTTCTTGTAGATCCAGCAGAATATCCTGCATATCATTACGGATAAGCGGATCCAAAGCCGAGAAGGCTTCGTCCATCAGCAATATTTCTGCATCCGTGGCCAGAGCACGGGCCAAACCAACACGTTGTTGCATGCCCCCGGATAACTGTGCCGGGTAGTTGGCCTCAAAACCGGTTAGGCCAACGCGATCAATCCAGCGTTGAGCCCGCTCTTGCTGTTCTGCTAAAGGTAACTTCTTGATTTTCAAACCATAGCACACGTTGTCCATCACTGTACGGTGAGGTAGCAAGGCAAACTTCTGGAACACCATGGACATTTTGCTACGGCGAAATTCGCGTAGCTCATCATCGCTCATACCCAAAACATTTTCACCATCCACCAAAACTTCACCCGAGGTGGGTTCTATCAAACGGTTTAAATGGCGAATCAAGGTCGATTTACCTGAGCCAGACAAGCCCATAATAACCTGAATTTTACGTGCCGGGATATCAATGTTGACATTGGACAAACCCAGTACGTGTTTGTGCTTAGCCAACAATTCCGTCTTGCTGCAGCCATTTTCAACATGCTGCACCATGGCTTTACCATTGTTGCCAAAAATCTTGTATAAATTCTTAATAGAAACCTTAATATTAGACACCGTGGCCTCCTTGACGGTGCTTCTGCAACCGTTGTCCATATGCCTGAGACACACGGTCAAAAATAATCGCCAGGGCTACAATGGCCAAGCCATTCATCAGACCCAGAGCAAGATACTGGTTAGAGATAGCGCGCAATACGGGCACGCCCAAACCTTTAACACCGATCATGGAAGCGATAACTACCATGGCCAGAGCCATCATAATGGTCTGGTTTACACCAGCAAAGATATTGGGTAGAGCCAGAGGTATTTGTACATCAAATAATTTCTGGCGGGCACTGGCACCAAAAGCGTCTGCGGCCTCCAATACTTCTTTATCAACCAAACGAATACCCAGATTGGTCAAGCGCACAATAGGCGGTAACGCGTATATACATACGGCTAATAAACCGGGCACTTTACCGATGCCCAGAAGCATAATGATAGGTATCAAATATACAAAACTTGGGATGGTTTGCATAATATCTAGTATAGGGGTTATAGCTGTCTGTAGTCGATCAGAACGAGACATGAAAATCCCCAAAGGAATACCCACACCTATACAAACAATTGTCGCCACAGAGATAATGGCCACTGTGGCCATTGTATCTTCCCACATACCCAACCAACCGATAAGAAGGAATGATACAACTGTACCGAGCACAACCCAAATGCTGCGGGCACCAAGCCATGCCAAGGCGGCAAAAATCATGATCATAACCGGCCATGGTGTTGCAATTAATAACTTTTCAAGCCCTACCATAAAAAACATCAAGGGTTCAAAAAATGCCTCAATACTATCACCATTAGCTCGAGAAAATTCACGAAACGCAAGATCAATGCCTTTCTTTAACTCTCTTAGATCCTGACGCCCCATTTCGGGAAAGTCACCAAAAAAATCCATACCACCCTCTGTTGTATCTTTTTCTAATGCAAAAAGGCCCTGCTAGCAAAAGGCTGCTGCAGGGCCAATATTATTAGTTAGCTATTTATAAAGACTGCTTGATTTTGGCAGCCGCGTCAGCGCTAACCCAAGCAGACCAAACATCTTCGTGCTGAAGCAGGAACTCAATAGCAGCATCTTCGCCACCAGCTTGGTTGTCTGCCATATATACCAGCATGCCATTCATCACAGGACCTGGGAATACGCGAGCGCTAAGGTAACCCATAGCATCAGTATTAGCAGTAAAGTCACTGGTGACAACAGTGTTGACCACAGACTCAGTCCAAGAAGAAGGCTGAGGATCAGCACAGTCTTGCTCAGCCTTTACAATACAGCCATCCCAGTTTGCAGAACCGCCCCAAGGCACACCGAAATCCAGTAGTTGTAGGTTGTACTTGCCCACCATAGAAGTTGGGGACCAGTAGTAACCAAACCAGTTTTCACCACGCTCAACAGCCTTGGCGATAGAACCGTCCAGACCTGCAGCAGAACCTGGATCAACCAGCAACCAGCCCTTGGCTTCCATATCGAAAGCACGGAACAGGTTAGCATTGGCTAACTGACAGCCCCAACCAGCAGGACAGCCATAGAAAGCACCCTTAGAAGAATCTTCTGGGTGTGGGAACAGTTCTGGATGCTCAAGAATGTCCATCGCTGTCTTCAGTTCAGGATGATTTTCCTGCACATAACCCGGTACAAACCAGCCTTCACCCAACTGTGTGATAGGACCATCATTGGAAATAGCCAAGCGGCCTTCGCCCAGAGCAACACCCAGAGGCTCTGCTACCGCATTGGTCCACAGTTCACCAGCCACATCAGGCTGGCCCTTTTCGTTCATAGAAGCGAAAGTTGTCATGGTCGCACCAGGCACTAACTCTACTTCGCAGCCGTAGCCTTCTTCGAGAATAATCTTGTCAACGTTAGCCATCAACTCAGCAGAAGCCCAGTTCATTTCAGCCATGGTAATCTCACCGCAGCCAGCCACGGCGCCTTGCGACAGAGCAAAAGCACCGGCGGCAACCATACCCTTCATATACTTATTCATACATACTCCTAATTATTGTTTTTCTCTAACCTAGGTAATGGGCCTCACGAGCACCCATTATTACAGAACCTGTTCAACATATCTAAACTGACGGTAGAAAGTCACGTGCATTTGATAACCAAGTCTCAATACCCATACTTTTTACGCTTCCAAGGGTCTCATATCGATGAGGCCAATCAATTATTAATTACGACATAGTGCTTAATTAAAAACGACATTCAGCCAATTAAAACACCTACAGGCCTGCATAGTCAGAAAGCAAGCCCATTGTTAATGGTCCCTGCCTACTTTTCCAAACATACCAAAAATTCGATCGGAATAAAAATAATACACTAATTGAGTGTATATAAAAATTATTATTTCGCTGATATATTGCCCTTGCTAATCCGCAGAGAATTAGAATAATTCCCGTATATCCGGCATCAACCTAAACGCCAGATATATACCCTTGACTGTGAATTGACCCTAGTTCATAGCTGCCACCGGCCATAAAAATATTTTGCACCCCCTCTAGTCACCATCAATATGCTCTTATAAACTCGCTCCTAACAGCAACAACAAGTCCAACCTAGGAAACAGCCAAAATGAGTGACAAAGAATACCGCCCTGAGGATCAGGAAGCTTTTATGAAGTGTCTCTATTGGTGGGGAGTTCCTACCCTATTTCGCTGCCCACATGATCCAGACCCTGACCATTGCGATATTGCTCTGGTCGGCGTACCACATAGCACTGGCAATGGCACCACCGAGCGTGACCAGCATTTGGCTCCCCGCTCTTTGCGGGATGTATCTGCCAACTTCCGCCGCGCCCATGGACCTTTTCAACTGGTCCCCTGGGACAAGTGCCGTATTAATGATTTAGGAGACGTTCCCCTAACCCATGCCTTGGTGAATGATATTTGCGTGGAGCATATCGAAGCCTATTACAAACGTCTGGACCAACGCCGCGTACGCCCGGTATCTATTGGGGGCGACCATTCCATCACGGGCCCTATCCTTAAGGCTCTTGGTGGTAAAGACTCAGTTCTTAGTGACGGGCAGAAAATTGCTATGGTTCATTTTGATGCCCACACAGACACTATGGATCATCTACCACACTGGCTGGGTGCTGAACGTTCTGCAGCCCACTGGGGGTCCTATGTGGCACTGGAAGGCCATGTTGACCCACAAAAAAGTACCCAAATAGGGATCCGCGGCCATACGCGCACACTGGACTGGACCCGCACCAGTGATGATCTGGGCTATCGCATGATCAATATTGATCAATACCGCTCTATGGGGGCCGCTAATGTTATAGACCTGGTGCGCCAACGGGTGGGAGATGCGCCGGTATATATCACTTTTGATTTGGATTGTCTGGATCCCACTGTTGCCCCGGCTGTGTCTAATCTGGAACCGGGTTGCAACGGCTTTACCATAGACCAGGCGGTAGAACTGTTAAGAGGTTTACGCGGCTTAAATATTGTTGGTGCCGATGTGGTATGCCTGATCCCATCCAAGGACAACCCCAATAAAATTACCTCCTTATCAGCCGCTGCCATTATGTTTGAGCAGATCAGTCTGATTGCTGACTGTATGTAGCTTTGATAGGGGCAGCACTACGCCCGCCTGTCAGGCGGGGTATAAGCAATAGCCCTGAATTGGATGGTATAAAAGGTACACAGCAATTCAGTGTAATGACCGCATCTTGTGGGAAAGCATCAGTGTTTTGCAAACTCCTCAAAATAGCCTAGCCATTAGGGGATATTGGCTATCGCCTTGTATCTAAACAGGCTAACAGATTGTTGTTGCAAACCAAGTCGCAGCGACAAGCTTTAGTTAGCCTAGTTACAAGGAATATCATGGTGCCCAAAAAGGCCGAGTTTATCCTTCTCCATTTATCCAGACAAATCATGCCAGACAACAACCAGTGGCCTCAAGCTTCTACGATAAGGTCTTGCGAAGTGGGGACATTAAACTTGCGATGCTA
>JAAERS010000082.1 GCA_024230095.1 Gammaproteobacteria bacterium
GTGATCAACCATGGCCTGAGGCACTTTGTTGTTGGCCAGCAAGTTGCCCAATGCTAAACAGTTGTTGCCGGTGGCAGTGGCAAAGATGCCAAGGGCTTCATCACCACTATACACCGCGCTAGTGCCGTCTTTAGACAGCAGCCCTAATTGACGCCAAGTGATGGCTTCATCAGCTTGTTGCAATTGCGCCATAGCTTGTTTGGTATTGGCTCCTTGCTGCAATAGTTGCAGGCCTAAGGGGCCAAGATTGGGATTGGTGATGTTTTGGGTTAGGCAAACGCCTGTGTTACTAGCGGCAAAGGCGCAGCGGCTGGTGACACATATACTAGAGGAGGTAATGATGCAGCCCACCATGCCTGTGTCGGAGCAAACCCCTGCTACTGAAAAAGTCATGTCTTATACCTCCTCAGGGATGACGGCAATGATGTCAATTTCCATCAACCATTCCGGTTGTGCCAAAGCCACTACTACCAGACCTGTAGAAATAGGAAACACGCCCTTGAACCATTGTCCTGTAACTTGATAAACCGCTTCGCGGTAGCGTGGATCAGTGATGTAGGTCGTAGTTTTAACCACATGGCTGATGTCAGACCCTGCCTCTTTTAATAACTGCGCGACGTTTTTCATGGCTTGTTCAGCTTGCGCCCCAGGGTCACCAAGACCTACTAGCTGGCCATCAAAGTCGGTGCCTACTTGACCTCGCACATACACCGTGTTGCCCGCACGCACCGCTTGGCATAGGTCGTTATCGAGTGTTTGGTTAGGATAGGTGTCCTTGGTGTTAAACATGCGGACGCGGGTATGTGTTGGCATGATGGTTTCCTGTGCTGTAGCAAACGCTTAAAAAATAGCCCACTAGGTTAGGCATAAATCTAGTATTAGTAAAATAAACTTATAGTTACCAAGGCATAGGAAAAACCTATTCAGGCTGCTATGCTAAGCCAGACCTGAGTCATCCTATGGCCGCGGTAACATCTTTAGTGGATCATGCTATGCAATTAACTTTAAAGCAACTACGTTATTTTGTTTGTGCCGGTGAAAATGCCAGTGTTACTAAGGCGTCTAAAGCCATGTTTGTTTCCCAACCATCCATTTCTTCGGCCATATTACATATTGAGCAAGAGACAGGCCTAGACTTGTTTATTCGCCATCATGCTCAAGGTTTGTCTTTGACGCCAGCAGGCCAGCGTTTTATGCTCAAGGCCAAACAGCTGCTCGAAGAAGCCGACAACTTGAGTAAATTTGCCACTTCGCTTAGTGAAGATATCAGTGGCCATTTACGCTTTGTTAGCTTGCCTACGTTTGCGCCGATTTTGTTACCCTCCGTTATGCGTGGTTATATTGATCGCTATTTGGATGTACAGGTGCAGTGTGATGAGGCTGATCAGGAAAAAATCATCAGTGGTCTGCTGGCTGGGCATTACGAGTTTGCTTTAACCTATGATATTCAACTGCCAGCGGAGCTTGATTTCACGCCCTTAGCGGATTTTCCTCCCTATGTGTTATTACCCAAAGAACATGCTTTGGCTGACCGTAGTTCTTTGCATATAGAAGAACTGGCCAATGAACCAATGGTGTTGTTGGACTGGCCCTTGAGTCGAGACTATTTTTATTCCTTATTTCTGTCTGCTGGTGTGGAACCCAATTTTGCCTACAAAGCCAAGTCACTTGCTATGGTGCGAGGTTTGGTTGCCAATGGTTTGGGTTATACCTTGTTCAATACCCCTTTGGTGAGTCATACCAGTTTGGATGGCCATACGATGGCCACAGTGCCCTTGGCGGGCTCTCCTAGACCGACACGTCTCGGTGTGGCCAGTCTACGAGGTATCCGCATTACTCCCGCTGCCAAGGCATTCATTAGTATGCTTGAACAACATGTGGTGTTTTTTCAGCAACAAAATACTGGTCTCAAGATGAGCTAGTTGAAGCCCTAGAACCCAATATGCTAAATCGGTATTTGGGCCATTTTCTTGGGTATGATTTTTGCTCAGCGTTCTCTAGCAAGTAAATTGGACAAGTGTCATTTGGTGGCTAGTAGTGTTAATCACTCATCTAGGGGTGAGTGGTAGGCTGTGTATTGTTGTTGTGTAGCAATGTGGCCAGCGATGTGTTTGGCGTCGTGCCATACTCCCCAAATAAAGGCAGAGCCGCGGCGAGATAGCCAAGGCAGGCCGACAAAGTACACTCCCGGCTCAGAAGAAACACCACGTTGGTGTTGTGGTTTGCCTTGTGTATCTAGGGCATTCACTTGCAGCCAACTGTAGTCGCTCGAGAAGCCTGTGGCCCAGATGATACTGGTGATGCCTGCGGTAATCATGTCCAGTTCCAATATTGGGTTGCTCAGGCACGTGGGGTCAGCTAACTTGTGGCGCGCGGTGGGTTCTTCAGGCAGGTCTAGACCATTGCGCTCTATATAGGCATCGGCGGCATCTAGCAAGGCTAGGTAGCTGGCATCACCAGCCGCAATGTTTTCATTCAAATTTTCCTGAAAATACACCTTATTGCCAGTAAAGGCTTGGGTTAGGCCTACCAAGGTAATGCCTCGGTGCGCCAGTTCACGAAAATCAATAGTATAACCGCCATGGGCGCCACTAACGGCAATAGTAACGTGCTCTTTGCCGGGTTCCATGGTTTCTAAGTCCCACAGGCCTAAAACTCCTAGCCACCAGACAAAATCACGATTGCGGTAGCTACGGGGAGGGCGATCGTGAGCGCCCACTGATAGGTACACTCGTTTGCCGGCGCGCTGTAATTCATCCGCTATTTGTACACCAGAAGAACCGGCGCCAATCACCAGGACCGCTCCAGCCGGCAACTGTTGTGGATTTTTGTACTCAGATGAATGGATTTGGGTGATATTGTCATAGTGCATGGCTATTGGTGGAATAGCCGGGTTTTGGAATGGCCCAGTAGCGACAACAACACGTTTAGCTTCTATGGTGCCACTGGAAGTTTCAATGGTAAATCCAGACCGGCCTTGGTTGCGGATGACTTTGGTTACGGTTACACCCTCGCGCACTGGTGCACGGTGTTGTTTGGCATAGGCCACCAAGTAGTCGGCTGTGCGCTCTTTGCTGGCAAAGGCATCAGGGGCAAGCCCCTCAAACTGCAAGCTGGGAAAGCGGTCATGCCAGGCTGGGCCATTGGCCACCAGAGAATCCCAGCGTTGGGTGCGCCAGCGCTGAGCGATACGATCACGTTCTAGCACAATGTGGGCTATGCCCAACTTGCTCAAGTGCTCGCTGGTGGCGACACCTGCTTGGCCAGCGCCAATGACTAGAGTGTCAGTTTTCTCGATAGCCATGGTGGGCTCCTGATTAAATTAGGTCGATCAAAGGTCGCTTTGGTGACGTGGAATAGAGGCTCAGATTAAGAACAAATATGGCATAGGTCAAATATATTTAATTTAGCAATTGGATAAGAAAAAACTATGCACAGTTGTCACAGAAGGTGCAAGTTAAAGCAGGTTTAGGCCATTAATTGCGCTAGCAGTGAGGCTAGTTGAGGCTGTTCACGCACCTGTTGCAGTACTTTGGAATCAGTTATTTGTGGGCTATTTTGAGCGAACTGTAGGTAGGGCAAAGTATCTTGGCTGACGGCAAACTTCACTAGGGGCAAAGTCCTTAGACACTGTTGCAGGAATTGGCAATTATTGGCGATATCCATATCCCTTGATTGGGGATAAACCTCGGCAGGGCTAGGGGCATGAATATTGATTTTTTGATAACGATCTATGTTGCTTAGAACCAATGGGTCAATAATAGTCATGGCATTTTGATCCCCCCATGCTACTAGGCGTGGGGCAGTGCCCTTGGGCACGTCGTTGTCAACAAAATGGTATTTATAATGGGGCTTTGTATAAGCAATCCACTTAAAGAATAAGCGTGGCATGCCCTCATAGGCTTCAACACTAT
Organism: Gammaproteobacteria bacterium; assembly: GCA_024230095.1. GTDB lineage: Bacteria > Pseudomonadota > Gammaproteobacteria > Pseudomonadales > Balneatricaceae > Njordibacter. The sequence goes on from JAAERS010000082.1 coordinate 3,915, forward strand.
GGCCTAAAAAGTCTTCAACAGACTTATAACGGCCACGCTCTTGGCCACGTAACCAACCCCGTTCCACGGTGGCTTCCGGCGGGGTGATAACAAAGTACATGTGCATGGTGTCTACATAATGCACATAGGTGCTGTGCAACACATCGGCAATTTTTTTGCTGTTAAAACTATCGAAACGAAATCGATCTACCAGTAGGTTGGGGATGGCCTGCAGATGTTCTGCTTTAGCTCGAATATAGCGATCCAGTTTGCCATCTATAATGTTAACCTCATGGCTGGTTAAACGACCAGAATACTTAAAGTCCTCACCTAGGCTAGCGTAGTCTAAGAGCAATCGGCGCCATATATCGGGGCTGATGGTGGCAAAATTTTGGTTAGCGAGATCATGCTCAACCATGTCTTCGTATAGTAAGGGTCGCAAGGTGCTTTTACCGGCAGCTGATGCGCCTTTTAAACTAATTAAAATAGGCTTGTCAGTATTTTCCACTGGTTGGTAGTTTTGCCCAATTATTGCCGCTGCAACCATGGGCTCCAGCAGACGGCCCATATGGCGGCTGCCATAGTCATTCATCATATGATGGCTGATTAGGCGAACGAATAGTTCACGGTCATGGGGTAGGCGGCCTCGATGGGTTGCCACAGCACTAAGTACGACATACATGCTTTTATAAACAGTAGCTTGGTAGTCGTGTTGTTCTTGTAAGCCTTGCTCACGTAGCTGTTTAATAGCATTAAACTGCTGCTCTTCAATACTAACAGATGGCCGTTTTGGTGTGTGGCCAAACCAGCTGCGCCAGTCTGATTTGGTCTTTTGTTGTTCAGGGGTGCCCAGTATCGTCCTATCGAGTAGTTGCCCAACATCTTGTGAGACTCGCTGTTTCAGCTGTTCGTGCGCGGTTCTTAGTTGTGTTGTGTGGGGTTCCACATAGGTGGTTTGAATGGTGTCTATGATGCCGCGAAAGCGCCTGCCAAGAATTTCTTCATCGTCACCCTCGGGAACCACAATATCAGCTGTGACACGCACAACGAGTTCGTGCAGTATCAGGCGTTGCCAAGTGAAGGCGGCCAAACGTTCGGCTCTGATACCGGTTAGACGATGAAGGTCCATGGCCTGCGCATAATTAATGCTTGAGCAACCAGGTTGATATAAGGAATCGTAGGCTCGTAGATGCTTCGGCAGCTCCGATTGTATGCCGGGTTGCCAAGCAGTGTAGGCTGTCTGTGGTTCTGAATAGGCCATTCCGCTAGATTTCTTCTAATGCAAAGCGTTAATAGGAGATCAATTTACTGTGCTGAGTGACAAATAGAAAGGGCCTACGGGATTTTGTATGATTATTCATGCGTATTAAAGCGCGATAAGGTAGAATTCTTGGCAAATATTTTTAGGGGCCAATAACATGAAGATAGGTATCCTCCTTTGCGGTCTATCAGCACCTAGCTTGTATGAAAAATACGGCTACTATGACCAGCTGTTTGCCAAACTATTGCAGTCGTTCGATTTTGAGTTTGTTACCTTCTGGACGGTCCATGGAGAACTCCCAAAAGATAATGATGACTGTGATGGTTACATCATTAGTGGCTCCAAACACAATTTGGACGAAGAGTTGGAGTGGATGGCGCCGCTTTTGGCCTGGACACGATCAATGTATGGCTCAAAGCCAATGGTTGGTGTGTGCTTTGGGCATCAAGTAATCGCTAAGGCGCTAGGTGGGCGTGTGGTAAAGGCTGAGGTGGTGCATCAGACGGGAATTATCGAATATCACCAATTGGATGGCCGCATGGTGTCTATATCGGCTTGGCACGAACAACAGATTGCCGCATTACCACCCGTTGATTTGCAGGTTACCGCCAGCGCGGAACATTGCCCCATAGCCAGTATTGTTTACGCTAACAAGGCCATTAGCTATCAGGCACACCCGGAATTTGATGAGCATTATATGGCGGATCTATATGCAGAGCATCGTGCCAGGATGAGTCAAGCGGCCAATGAGTTTTATCAAAGCAAACTAGGCGTCGTATCTTTGAATCACGAAATTGGGCAAGAGATTGCTAACTTTTTTCGGACCAATATATAACCATGTCAGCACCCTCTGCACTGGTTCCCCAAGCTCAATCGGCCAGTTGTGGACACGGGTCAGACAGAATCTAGGGTGTCTTTAACGCATCACAAACGGATCTGGAATGGGTTCGTCACTGGTGCGTAACCACACAGTTTTTATTTTGGTATAGTCCAAGGCCGCTTGCAGGCCGCCTTCACGGCCGTGGCCGGATAAACCATGACCCCCAAATGGTGCAATGGGGCTGACGGCACGGTATGTGTTGACCCAGACAATACCGGCCTCAATGCCGCGAATCATGCGATGGGCGCGGGTCAGGTCTTTGGTAAATATACCAGAGGCCAAGCCGAAGGCCGTATCATTGGCTAATGCTAGCGCTTGTGCTTCGTTATCGAAACCAACAACTGATAATACGGGGCCAAAAAATTCCTCTTCTAAGCAGGCCGCATCGGGCACGTTTGAGCAATCTATGATGGTGGGTGGGAAGTAAAAGCCTGGGCCTGTTGGTGTCACACCGCCACAAATTAATGTTGCCCCTTGCTCTAGGGAACGTGCTATCAACTGTTCGGCCCGTTGACGCTGTGCTAGGGTGCACAAAGGTCCTACTTCGGTGGTCATTTCTTGTGGATCACCAATAGCAACAGTACCTGCTTTGGCGGCCAGTTTGGTCAAAAACTGATCTTTGATTTGGTTATCCACTAGGAGTCGGGAGCCCGCTACACAGCTTTGCCCCGTGGCGGCAAAAATGCCGGAAACTTGGGCATTCACAGCGCTCTCCATATCGGCATCGGCAAATACTATAAACGGTGACTTGCCACCTAATTCAAGTGAGGTGGAAGCTAGGTTCTGGGCACTATTGCGAACAATATGACGCGCTGACTCAGGTCCTCCAGTGAAGGCCACATGCGCCACTTTGGCATGGCTGGTTAATATGGCACCGCACTCAGGACCAAATCCTGTAATGATATTCAGTACGCCCTTGGGAAATCCGGCTTGTTCAAAAATGCGTGCAAACTCCAATAAAGGGGCGGGGCCCTCTTCGGAGGCTTTGAGCACCACAGTACAACCCGCCGCTAGGGCTGGGCCAATTTTCACCGCTCCCAGAAATAGCTGTGAGTTCCA
>JAAERS010000083.1 GCA_024230095.1 Gammaproteobacteria bacterium
CCCGCTTGGCTATAAGCCAGCTGATCGGCCCCCTGTTGCAGGTGTTGGGCCGCTTTTTGTAGGGCGTCGAGGTGACGGCGTCGGGCACTAAAACCGCCTTCTAGGGTACTTTGATAGCCGACAATGCTTTTCAAGTATTCGCGCAGAGCGGGCATACCTTGGCCGTGCTTGGCGCTTATGCCAATGACGGGTACACCTGCCAATTCATAAGTGCTGGCGGTTTCTTTGCTGACATCAATTTTATTGCGCACCAAAGTAACATGCTTGGGCATGGGCTGTTGTGGTAATAGTTGGTGCCATAGCTGCTGTGGATTAATCTGTTCTTTGGAGTCTTGCAACAATAAAATTTGATCGGCTTGTTGAATAGCTTGGAGAGCTTTTTCGATGCCAATTTGCTCGACTTGGTCGCAACTATCGCGCAAACCTGCCGTATCGATAATATGCAAAGGCAGGCCGTCAAGGTGTATGGTTTCTTTTAGAATGTCGCGGGTGGTGCCGGCGACATCGGTAACAATGGCACGCTCCTGGCCTGCCAAGGCATTTAATAAGCTGGATTTGCCGGCATTAGGGGCGCCAGCAATAACAATTTGCATACCTTCTTGTAATAAGCTGCCTTGCTGAGCCACGTGCAACACACTATGCAGCTGCTGGCTAATACGGTTGAGTAGCCCTGCCACCTTGCCGTCTGCCAAAAAGTCGATCTCTTCTTCTGGGAAATCAATAGCCGCTTCCACGTATAAGCGCAAGTGGATAAGTTGCTCCACCAGATGGTCTACTTGACGGCTGAACTCCCCTTGCATGGAGCGCAAAGCATTACGTGCGGCTTGTTCGGAGCTGGCGTTAATAAGATCTGCGATAGACTCCGCTTGGGCTAAATCCAACTTGTCGTTAATAAAGGCGCGCTCACTAAACTCCCCAGGGCGGGCCAACTCGGCCCCAAGGTGTGTCATCTCACGAAGCAACATATCCATAATGACTTGACCGCCATGGCCTTGAAATTCGAACACGTCTTCGCCAGTAAAAGAATCTGGGCCGGGAAAATATAAGGTGATGCCGGCATCAATTTGTTGGCCCTGATGGTCTAAAATGGGACCGTAGTGGGCATGACGCGGCTGACCCGTATTGCGACTTAGGCGTTGCCCAATGGTTAGGGCCTGTGGCCCCGAAAGGCGAATGATGCCAACCCCACCGCTGCCTGGAGGCGTGGTTTGTGCACAGATGGTGGTGGCGGGAGTTTGCATGATAACTATTAGGGCCTGATCAGTTGGATCAGGCCCTAATGCAACTAAGGCTTCTTGGCTGCCATGTCACGTTCAATACGTTTGGTAATGACGTATTGTTGGGCAATGGAGAGAAGGTTGTTGACTACCCAGTATAGTACTAGGCCAGCAGGGAACCACAAGAAGAAAAAGGTGAATACCAAAGGCAACATCTTCATGATCTTGGCTTGCATTGGGTCTGGAGGCGTTGGGTTGAGTAGCTGCTGAACAAACATACTGGCTCCCATGAGGATGGGCAGTATGTAAGTAGGGTCATTGACGGAAAGGTCGGTGATCCATAGGTAGAAAGGTGCATGGCGCAGTTCCACACTCTCCATCAGCATCCAGTAGAGGCCAATAAATACGGGCATTTGGATTAAAATAGGGAAACAACCACTTAATGGATTGGCTTTTTCTCGCTTGTACAGCTCCATCATGCCTTGGGACATTTTCTGGCGATCATCCCCGAAGCGCTCCTTAAGCTTGGCAATCTCTGGTGCCAAGGCGCGCATCTTGGCCATTGAGCGATAGGAAATGGCCGACGGGTAGAAGAAAAAGGCCTTTACGCATAAGGTTACCAGAATGATAGCGACACCCCAGTTGCCAACAAAACTATACATGGTTTTTAGTAACCAGAATAAGGGTTGTGCAATCCACCAAAGCCAGCCGTAATCAACGACCAAGTCAAGGTTTTCAGAAATGGCCTCTAGATCATCTTGAATCTTCGGACCGGCATACAATAGGGCACCGGTGCTGCCTTGTTGGCCAGGCTGAAGGGTAAGTGCAGGACTAACAAAACCAGCAATATAGTTGCCATTACTAACGCGAGTGCTATAGGTGTGTTGCTGTTCAGCGTTGGGAATCCACGCACTAACAAAATAGTGTTGTAACATGGCAACCCAACCACCAGTGGCTGTGGCTTTAAGGTTCTCATCATCCATGTCGTCAAAATCATAACGCTTGTATTTTTCATCATCCAGAGAAAACGCTGGGCCAAGATAGGCAGACATGCCCATGCTGTTGCTTTCTGTTGCGTCGGCTGAGTTATCTCGCTTTAGCTGGCCAAACAAGTTGGCAGCCCAAGGCTGGTTGGACTGGTTATCTACACGGTAGGTTAAGCCAATAGTGTGGCTGCCACGAGTAAAAGTATAGACCTTGTTAATCAGGGCGCCGTATTGATCCGTAAAAGACAACACCACATCCATGCTGTCCTGACCATCTCCCAGGTTATAACTGCTTTGGCTGACGCTGTATACGGGGCGAGCTGTCGCATCAGTACCGTGGCTGCCCACTAGGCCACTTTGGGCCACATAGGTGCGGTTCTGATTTTGCTCCAATAGGGTGAACAACACATCAGGATGATCCATTTCAGCCAAGTATTGTACTAATGAGGCCTGAATAACATCACCACCATGGGTATCGATTGTTACTTGCAGTGTATCAGTTGTGACATTGACTAGGGCCGCTTGGGCCTGTGTGTTTTCCACGGGGACTATGGTTTGCTCATCCGTGCTGATCGCAAAATCAGTGCTAACCGGGGCTTCCTGATAAGCGGAAACGCTAGTTACCTGCGTGGGCTCGGTGGCGGCAGGGCCATAATCTTGGCCCCATTGCAGCATCATAATATAGGAAATGGCTGCTAGTGCGCCGATAAGTAGTATACGTTGGAAGTCCATAGGGATTTTCGTCTAGTAGTAATTGAACAGCTTCTTTATCCAACCGTGATTATAGGGGCTGAAATACTGGTGGCAACCGTCGTTGGCTGTTTCTAGGTGCTTTGCATCATTTTTTTTGCTAAACGGCGCCACTGTTTGTTAAAAAGCTTGTGTAAAACAGGTTTATCTAATTCATCAAGGCCTTTGCGAGCCAGTACAACAATGTCTAGGGGTGAATCAAAAGGTGGTTCTAGAGTACGGAAAGATTCCCGTAAAATGCGTTTGATGCGGTTGCGATCAGCTGCGTGTTTGATGTGTTTTTTGGCAATCACCAACCCCAAACGAGAATCAGGTGTTTGTGCGGGGCGTGCTAATATCAACAGATGCTGATCAGAGACTTTGAAATCAGCCTTATCAAAAACCCATCGATAATCCCCAGCTGTCAACAGGCGTCGTTGCCGGGGAAAGTCGAAATCGGTCATAGCTAGTTGCTTTGAAATAGATTAACTAGCGTATAAATAATGCACTTACGCGCTCAGACGCTTACGGCCTTTGGCACGACGTGCGTTAATTACCGCACGGCCGCCGGCAGTAGCCATACGGGCACGGAAACCGTGAGTGCGCTTGCGCTTCAGTACGCTGGGTTGAAACGTTCTTTTCATGATCGGTCTCGCTAAATATAAGTTACAGGCCACATAATAGTGGCGGTTCAAAACTAGGCGCGCAATTATATGGAATTAACGTTACGTATGCAAGCTTAGAGGTGAATTTCTTTTTTGATAATGGGTTTTTTTTGCTGCGTTTATTTTATGTAAGTGATATCCAGGTCAGCGGCGATTAGCTGTGGATAAGTGCCTGTGGATAATGTTAGACTTTACGGCTGTTTTGTGGTTTTTCTGTGCTTGTTTTGGTTATAAATACTATGTCTTCAACTTATTGGTCCCGATTACTTGCTAGCCTGCAGTCCGAGATGTCGAGCCAGCCCTTCAATACTTGGGTGAAGCCACTACAGGTGCAAGAGCAAGAGCTGCATTTGCAGTTGCAGGCACCAAATAAGTTTTTTAAGACTTGGGTAGAGGATAAGTATCTGTCACGTATTCAAGAGTTGGCTCGAGAGCAGTTTGGCTCTACCATGCGAGTGAGCCTTGAGGCTAGTATGGCACCCAAGAGCAGGCCAGTTTTTTTAAACCAAACCACTATGTCAGGTCGGCCTTCGCGCCCTAGTACTGAGCCGGTACTTGAATCAACATCGGTCATGGTAGGCGCCCCTGCTCAGTCAGGTCCTGGTAACAGCGAGATATTGTTGGCTGACACTGAGGTAACCCCTGTGCGAGAAGTGCAGGTAGATGGTTCTTTGCGTCACCAAAGCTATTTAAATCGCGGCTTTACCTTTGACAGCTTTGTTCAAGGTAAGTCTAACCAGCTGGCCTTGGCTGCCGCGAAACAGGTTGCGGAAAACCCAGGTAGTTCTTATAACCCGTTATTTTTATACGGTGGTGTAGGCTTGGGCAAAACCCACCTAATGCATGCGGTGGGTGCGGCATTATTAGAGCGTAACCCTCACGCCAAGGTCGTGTATCTGCACTCAGAGCGATTTGTGGCGGATATGGTTAAGGCCCTGCAGCTTAATGCTATCAATGATTTTAAGCGCTTCTACCGTTCCGTAGATGCCTTGTTGATTGATGATATTCAGTTTTTTGCTGGTAAGGAACGCTCCCAAGAAGAATTTTTTCATACTTTTAATGCCCTTTTAGAAAGTGGCCAGCAAATGATTCTGACCTGTGATCGTTATCCCAAAGAGATAGACGGCCTAGAGGAGCGTCTTAAGTCGCGCTTTGGTTGGGGCTTGCCGGTAGCGGTAGAACCTCCGGAGCTGGAAACTCGGGTTGCTATTTTGCTTAAGAAGGCTCATGAAGCTGGGGTTTATTTGCCCGAAAGTGCGGCCTTCTTCTTAGCTAAGCGTATTCGTTCTAATGTGCGTGAGTTAGAAGGGGCGTTGAAGCGTGTTATCGCCAACGCTCATTTTACTGGTGAGGCTATTGGTGAAGCTTTTGTGCAAGAGTCCCTAAAAGATTTATTGGCCTTGCAAGATAAGCAAGTGAGCATTGATAATATCCAAAAAACCGTGGCGGGTTATTATAAAATTCGCGTTGCGGACATTCTGTCTAAGCGCCGCACTCGATCTGTAGCAAGACCTCGCCAGTTGGCTATGGCGTTGGCTAAAGAGCTAACTAACCACAGTTATCCAGAAATCGGTGACGCATTTGGTGGTCGAGATCATACCACGGTCTTGCATGCCTGTAGAAAAGTAAAAGAATTACGCGAATTGGATCGCGAAATACATGATGATTATGCTAATTTATACCGTACACTGACGGTATAGAAAAAAGTTTAACCTTAACAGGAAAGTTGTATGAAATTTACTATCAGCCGCGAGGCTCTATTGAAACCACTGGGTTTGGTAGCGGGCGTTGTAGAGCGCCGTCAAACATTGCCTATTTTGGCCAATATCTTGTTGGTAGTAGAAGATAACCAGCTTAGCCTAACGGGTACGGACCTAGAGGTGGAGCTAGTTGGTCGGGCCTTGTTGAGTGAAGAATCAGTGCCGGGCAGTATTACTGTACCAGCGCGCAAGTTGCTGGATATCTGTAAGTCCTTGCCAGATCACGCTGTGATTGAAGTCAGCCAACAGGACGACCACATATTTGTGCGCTCGGCGCGCAGTAAATTTAAGTTATCCACACTGCCGGCATCGGATTTTCCAAATGTAGAAGATAGCCCAGAGTCATTTGAATTTGAATTGCCACAATCTAGCCTGCGAAACCTAATAGATAGAACTGGTTTTGCCATGGCG
>JAAERS010000084.1 GCA_024230095.1 Gammaproteobacteria bacterium
GTACAAAATGTTGATCTTACTGATAGCGAAACTATAGCAGGAATAAATCACATTGTCAGTTTGGGCATTATAGGCGAAGAAAAAGCATCTTATGTGTTAGATATAAATAGCCCGCATATGCCGCCCGTTGATCCTGTTGATAGCGAATAATAGCAAAAAATATTTTAAGCCTATCTAAATCTATTTAATCAGACACGGTTAACAGTTTAAATCCCACATAAAGCGCAAGGTTATAGTTGCCAATTAAGGCAACTATAAAGGGAATATGTATTATGAACGATTTAAACCCAGACAATCTAGCGACACTTAGTCTTTTGCGTGGTGGTTATGGTGTAGGCGTTGGTCCAGGTCATGGCTACCAGACTAGGGAACCCTTCGACGGGACTGTTGTTAACAATAACGTCAATCGCAACAACGACGACATCAAGACGCAAAACGACTTTACTCGCGATCTATTACGCGAACAGGGAAGCGATGCTAAGTTTCAGTCGTTGCTAGCTCAGATCAACGAAAACCGCCAGGATATGCAGCGCGACATCGCCGATGCTAGAGCAGAAGCGGCTAAGTGCTGTTGTGATACCCAGCTGATGGTGGTCAAAGAGAATAACGACACGCGCGTGTTATTGCTTGAGCAACAAATTAAGCAAGGTGAGACCGACGCAGCGCGAGCGCAGACTTCTCTATTGGCTAGTCAGAATGAACGCATACTCGCAGAGCTATCTAGCATGGGCGAGGGAGGTCATGGTGGTGGCGGTCGATCAGCCGCAAAATAAA
>JAAERS010000085.1 GCA_024230095.1 Gammaproteobacteria bacterium
GTCTTCCTGAAGCAAGTGATGAATACTATCAGTTGTATAAAATATATATAGAGCAAAGACATCAAGATGGCGATATGTATCCACCCTCAAAGGAACAATTTAAATCCTTTCTTTGCCAGCCACCTGCCGGCATCGATAACCGATTTTTGTGTTTTAGGCAAAACGACAAATTACTGGCTGTGGCTGTAGTTGACTTCCTTCTCGATGGCATTTCAGCCATTTACACATTTTATGATCCCTCTGAAGATGCTCGCAGTTTAGGCAAACTGGCCATTTTGTGGATGATTAACTGGGCACAAAAACAGCAGTTTCCCCACGTTTATCTAGGATATTGGATAGATGATTGCCGAAAAATGAGCTATAAAGCTGAATATCAACCTCAGGAGTTGTTTAACGGTTTACAATGGCAGACTGCAACGCCCGCTAAATAATTTAAAACTGTAATGAATTTTTGCATTTTGCGCTTAATTCGGGCAAAATGGCGCGCTCTAAACGACCCTTAATCACACTTTTTGAGGCTTTGATGGCTAAAGAAGACCAAATAGAAATGGAAGGCACTATTGTTGAAACCCTTCCTAATACCATGTTTCGTGTTGAACTAGAAAACGGACATGTCGTTACCGCCCATATTTCTGGCAAGATGCGCAAGCACTATATCCGTATTCTTACTGGCGACAAGGTCAAGGTGGAGATGACACCTTATGACCTCACCAAAGGCCGCATTACCTACCGCGCCCGCTAACAAATCAAGAAAAACCGGGGTTAACGTTCAGTTAACCCCGGTTTTTGTGTGCCTGTTATAATCATCGCTTGGTCTACGTGAGCTAACAGTCTTTACGCGGGGTCTAATAACTTTACTTGCCGCTTAGCCGGCTCTGCCTGCAATGTAATTTCATCATCAGCTTCATTAATATCAACTTTTAATACACCACCTGTATTAGCAAGGTCGCCAAACAAGAGAATCTCGGCCATCGGTTTCTTCAGCTTTTGTTGAATTAAGCGGGCCATAGGACGAGCCCCCATATCAGCATCATAGCCGTTTTTGCCAAACCACTCTCTCGCGGCTTGACTAACTTGCATATGCACTTGTTTTTCATCCAGCTGCACTTGCAGCTCTTCCAGAAACTTATCTACGACGCCTAAGATCACCTCTTCTGGTAATTTACCAAACTGAATGATGTCATCTAACCGATTGCGAAACTCAGGGCTAAATAGCTTTTTCAATGCTTCCATACCGTCGGTACTATGGTCTTGTTTGGTAAAGCCAATAGAACTACGGCTCATCGCCTCAGCACCAGCATTGGTCGTCATAATTAATACCACATTACGAAAATCTGTCTTACGGCCGTTGTTATCCGTTAGCGTGCCATTGTCCATAACCTGTAAAAGAATGTTAAATACTTCTGGGTGGGCTTTTTCAATTTCATCTAACAGTAGAACGCAGTGAGGATTTTGGGTAATCGCCTCGGTCAGCAATCCCCCTTGATCAAATCCTACGTAGCCTGGCGGTGCGCCAATAAGTCGTGAAACAGTATGGCGTTCCATGTACTCCGACATATCAAACCGAATCAACTCCATTCCCATTATACGTGCCAACTGCTGAGAAACTTCCGTTTTGCCGACCCCTGTTGGACCTGAGAATAAAAAGCTACCTACTGGTTTGTTGTTGGTCGCCAAACCCGCGCGAGCGAGTTTTATGGCATTAGTTAAGGTCGCAATAGCCTTATCTTGGCCAAATACCACTCGCTTTAAGTTCTTATCAAGGTTAGCTAGTTGTTCGCGATCACTAGCAGAAACACTTTTTGCTGGAATACGTGCGATCTTCGCCACGACCGACTCTATCTCACCAATACCAATACTTTTGACACGTTGTTCCGGTGTGAGTAATTGTTGGTAGGCCCCAGCCTCGTCGATAACATCAATGGCCTTATCAGGCATCTTCTTATCTGTTATATAACGATCCGCAAGTTCGGCAGCGGCATCCACCGCTTCGTTATCATAGCTGACTTGATGGTGTTCTTGAAATCGCGATATAAGGCCGTGTAAAATGGCCTGTGTATCACTAACATTCGGTTCCTCAACATCGATTTTTTGAAAGCGACGTGCTAACGCATGATCTTTTTCAAAAATGCCGCGAAATTCAGTAAATGTAGTGGAGCCAATACAATGCAACTTACCAGAACTGAGCATCGGTTTTAGTAGATTGGAAGCGTCCATCGACCCACCAGAACTTGAGCCGGCACCAATAATGGTATGTATTTCATCGATAAATAGAATGGCATGAGGGTGATTTTCTATATCTTTTAGTAGCTCTTTCAGGCGCTTTTCAAAATCTCCTCGATATTTGGTACCGGCCAATAAAGCGCCCATATCTAAAGAATAAACCTGCGCCTTAGCCACTACAGAGGGCACCTTGCCATGCTCAATTTGATAGGCTAATCCTTCGGCAATCGCCGTTTTGCCTACTCCAGCATCGCCAACCAGCAGGGGGTTATTTTTTCGGCGTCGACATAGTACTTGTATAAGGCGTTCAACCTCTCTATGACGACCAATCAGTGGATCAATACGGTTCGCTTGCACTTCGGCATTAAGGTGAGTGGTGTACTTTAACAGGCCGCTCTCGCTAGTTTCGCCCTCTACGGCATCTTGGCTACCTGCCTCTTGGTCTTCTTTGTTAATACCATGGGATAAGAAATTAACCACATCGACTCTTTCAATTTGCGCGCGGTTGAGCAAATACACAGCCTGACTTTCGGTTTCACTGAAGATCGCCACCAACACATTGGCTCCGGTTACTTCCATGCGACCGGAAGACTGCACATGAAATACGGCTCTTTGCAGGACCCGCTGAAAACCTAAGGTAGGCTGCACTTCAAACTCTGTAACTTCTTCGGGCAACAAGGGTGTGGTTTCTGCAATAAAGGTTTCTAATAGTGTCCTTAGCCCATCAATGTCAGCATCACACGCTTTTAGCACGCCTGCAGCAGCTGAATTATCCAGTAAAGCCAGTAATAAATGCTCGACCGTCATGAATTCATGACGATGATGGTTAGCTTGATTAAAAGCCTGTGACAAACTTTGTTCTATTTCACGATCTAACATGTCTATTCCTCCACTGACTCTACTTCACACAATAAGGGATGCTTGTTTTGGCGTGAATATTGATTCACTTGTGCGGCCTTTGTTTCGGCAATATCTTTAGTAAAAATGCCACATACGCCTTTTCCTTGTGTATGGACCGCCAACATGATTTGCGTGGCCTGCTCCTCATTGTGGCGGAAAAAACTAATCAGAATATCAATGACGAATTCCATTGGCGTGTAATCATCATTGATCAGTATGACTTTGTACATGGCAGGCGGTTGTAGTTTTTTCTCTGTATGTTCAAGTACTTGAAGGCCGTGACTATCATCTAGTTGATCATCATCCTGGCTATAGCGTATCAAATCTTTCATAAGGGAGATGGCTCCTAATTGTGTATAAGAATGATTATTGGGGTTTTAAAGCCGATTTTCCAGAGCAAGTTGAAAATTCACTGCTAATATCAATAGAGAAGGTCCTAAATAATTGCATTCGTCAGGGGTGTTTTTTGAATTAAATACCGTTAGACAGAACTATGAACGTATCTTCAAGTGCATGGCAAACGCAGTTATAAGGATTACATAATGCAATCAGGCAAAGTGAAGTGGTTTAATAATGCCAAGGGCTATGGTTTTTTGGTATCAGGAGAAGATCAGGACAATGATATTTTTGTCCACTATTCAGCTATTCAAGGAGAGGGTTACAAAAGTTTAAAAGCAGGACAACCTGTCACCTACGAGCTCAATATGGGACCAAAGGGCCCCCAAGCTGTAAATATCAGCCTCCTCAATACGCCGTCAGATTGTGATGAAAGCGTGAATTAAATACGTAAGTTAGGCATAATAGTAACTCTCAACGCTTCAAAACTCAGGGTTCTTGTGCCTAACATCATCTTATTCAATAAGCCTTTTAGGGTGCTTTCACAATTTACAGACGCCGAGCAAAGAAGCACTTTAGCTGACTTTATAAAAGATAAGGGCTACTACCCAGCTGGCCGTTTGGACTATGATTCAGAAGGCTTGATGTTATTGACCAATGATGGCCAGGTACAACATCATGTGGCAAATCCTCGCCATAAAATGGAAAAAGTATACTGGGTACAAGTTGAAGGTATACCTACCACTGAACAACTAGCTAGTCTGCAAAAAGGTGTTTTGCTCAATGACGGCTTGACGAAACCTGCCAAGGTGAGTCTAGTCAATAGCGATCGGGCAGAGAAGGCGTTATGGTCACGAGAACCAGCAGTCCGTCAGCGTAAAAACAGCCCCACAAGCTGGTTATCCATTACCATAAACGAAGGCCGCAATCGTCAAGTCAGACGCATGACCGCCGCCGTAGGGCTACCTACCCTGCGCTTGGTGCGCATGGCTATAGGTCATTGGCAGCTAGGTGATTTACCACCAGGAAAAACTTGCAAGGACCAACTCAATCTACCGTTAGCCGCGGCCAATACAGCGACAAAACGCCAACGCAAAGGACAAGCCACCAAGCAACGGACTTCCAACAGTACCACTAATAAAGCCCGACCTAAAAAGTCTCACTCACCCCAACGCTGATCGGCAAGCTTATCCGTGTCTTTTGCATCGACCCATTGTTTACCGGATTCAGTAATTTCAGCCTTCCAAAAAGGAGCATCTTGCTTTAGATAATCCATGATGTATTCACATGCCGCAAATGCTTCTACGCGATGCCTAGAAGCAACACCAACCAAAACAATTTGATCATGTCGATTTAACACACCCACCCTATGTATTAAATGGACACCGATAAGATTCCAACGTTGACGAGCTTGACCAATGATATTGCTTAGGCAGGACTCCGTCATACCTGGGTAGTGCTCTAGTTCCATAGCGTCTACGGCATCGTCATCAAGATCGCGCACCAAACCAGTAAATAAAACCACAGCGCCCGTCTGCGCTGGGTCCAAAGCTGTTAGCTGTTGGTAGTGCTGCTGCAAATCAAAGTCCGCATGCTGAACGGCTAAAAAATCATTATTGTTTGTCATATTGGCTTAATTATTCCTGTCAATTATGGCCCTAGTCTGGCTAAAAAACCCTATTTTGCGGTACAATACGGGCCCTCAAGTTACTTGTATTTCAGCACGTGACTGAAATTATTTAGATCATGGAATTATGAACCAAAATGCTTCTACCCGCGTAATTGTTGGCATGTCCGGAGGTGTCGACTCTTCGGTTTCTGCGCTACTACTCATGCAGCAAGGATACCACGTTGAAGGCCTGTTCATGAAGAACTGGGATGAAGATGATGGTACTGAATACTGCACAGCCAAACAGGATCTAGCGGATGCGCAAGCCGTGTGCGACAAATTAGGTATTAAACTGCATGCCGCCAATTTTGCTGCTGAGTATTGGGATAACGTATTTGAACATTTTCTAGCTGAGTACCAAGCAGGCAGAACCCCCAACCCTGACATTCTCTGTAACCGCGAGATCAAGTTCAAGGCATTCTTACAATACGCTTTAACCTTGGGGGCTGATTTCATTGCTACCGGCCATTATGTGCAGCGCTGTGGCGCCGGTGAACAAACGCAGTTACTAAAAGGTTTAGATGGTAACAAAGACCAAAGTTATTTTTTACATGCTGTAGGTGGCTCAGAACTGGGCATGACCTTGTTCCCTGTGGGCGAGTTGGAAAAACCAAGAGTCCGCGCTTTAGCGCAGCAGCACGGATTAGCTACGGCTAGTAAAAAAGATAGCACGGGTATTTGTTTTATTGGAGAGCGCCGTTTCAAAGATTTCCTGGCACAGTACTTACCAGCCCAACCTGGAGATATTATCACGCAACAAGGCCAAGTGATTGGTCAACATGAGGGTTTGATGTACCATACCATTGGTCAACGCCAAGGTCTTGGTATTGGCGGTATGGCTCAATACGGAGAAGAAGCTTGGTATGTCGCCGATAAAATTTTAGAAACAAACCAACTATTAGTGGTTCAAGGTAAGCAGAACCCTTTGTTATTTAAGTCTAAACTTTCTTGCCAACAAGTGACTTGGATAAATGGAAAATGCCCGTCCATGCAGATCCAATTAAAGGCCAAAATTCGTTATCGACAAGCTGATCAAACCTGTCGATTACAAGTTACCGGCGACCATAGCTACCTGGTAATATTCGATGAGCCCCAGCGTGCTGTAACACCCGGTCAATCCATCGTTTTTTATGATGGTGACGTGTGTCTGGGGGGCGGTATCATTGACTAAATTAAGTTCCGTCGCCTTTAAAGACCCTCTCCAACAGCGCATCTTAGCTTTGGCTGGAATGGCTCAAGCAGCCTATCTTGTGCATCAGGTGGCCACCACCAGCCAGCTGGATGAGAAAGCGAGCAAAACCTGTTGGCAGTCGTTATTTATTACTGCCCCGCAGCACATTAGCGAGGTATACGGTGGCAGCGACTGTTTGAGCCATCTGCAAATAGGCCTAGAAACGCTCTTGTCGGTGGTAACACAAGACAAACAGGCTGCTGTGGCGGATATTACTCGATACTTGATTGGCATGATTCACCTACAGGGAAAACTTGCTAAAAAACCTGCCTTATTGGACAGCATTGCCAAACAACTAGATCATTCGGCGCGCCAGGTCGAGCTGTATGGTATTGAGCACGCCAATGTCTCAGCGGGGCTGGCTGAAATATACACCAGCCATTTGGGGCAGTTTCGTTTTCGCATCCAAGTCACTGGCAACCCAAGTCACTTGCAGCAAGCCGCTGTTGCTAATCGCGTGCGTGCGCTATTATTAGCGGGTATACGAAGTGCTATTTTATGGCGTCAAGTAGGTGGCCGTCGCTGGCAATTTATTCTCAACAAGCAAAAATTTGAACAGGGAATACGTACCCTGTTAAACCTTTCTCATCAATGATTTACTAGGACCCATTATTATGGAACTGTCTGCTCTTTCTGCCTTGTCTCCTGTTGATGGTCGCTATGGCACCAAAACTCATGCCTTACGACCTTATTTTAGCGAATACGGCCTAATTAACTCTCGTGTCATCGTAGAAATTCGTTGGCTACAACAATTAGCTGCTAACCCATATATTAAAGAAGTGGCCACTTTAAGTGACGAAGCTAACGGCCTATTGAACAATTTAATCAATAATTTTGATGAAACCCAAGCCACCCGCGTCAAGAAAATTGAAGCCACCACTAATCATGATGTTAAAGCGGTTGAATACTATATAAAAGAGCAGTTTGCTGGTAACGCGGAACTCGAAGCGATAAGCGAATATGTGCACTTTGCCTGTACTTCTGAGGACATCAACAACCTCTCCCATGCCTTAATGCTTAAGCAAGGCCTTGAGTTTGTCATGCTGCCAGAAATGAAAGAAGTTCTTGACGAAATTCGTGGTTTAGCCCATGCGTATAAAGCCAATCCAATGTTATCTCGTACCCACGGACAAACGGCATCGCCGACCACGGTCGGCAAAGAGATGGCCAACGTTGCCGCACGTTTAGAGCGTCAAATCAAACAAGTAGAAGCAGTAGAGTTGCTTGGCAAAATCAATGGTGCTGTAGGTAACTATAATGCCCACATTAGTGCTTATCCAGAAATAGACTGGCAAGCCAACGCCAAAGATTTTGTCGAGAGCCTGGGTCTGAGTTGGAATCCATACACCACGCAAATTGAACCCCATGACTATATTGCCGAGCTGTACGATGCCATAGCGCGCTTTAACACCATCCTGCTTGATTTTGATCGCGATGTATGGGGTTACATATCCATGGGCTTCTTTAAGCAGAAGACGGTCGCCGGTGAAATCGGTTCATCTACCATGCCGCATAAAGTAAACCCGATTGACTTTGAAAACTCAGAGGGCAACTTGGGTATTGCCAACGCAATTATGCAGCATTTGGCCGCCAAATTGCCTGTTTCCCGCTGGCAGCGCGATTTAACAGACTCAACAGTATTACGTAACTTAGGCGTTGGCTTAGCGCATAGTTTGATTGCTTATCAAGCCACCTTAAAAGGTATTAGTAAGTTACAAATCAATGAACAGCGTCTTGCTGAAGATTTAGACAACGCATGGGAAGTTTTGGCAGAGCCAATTCAAACAGTCATGCGTCGCTATGGTATCGAAAAGCCTTATGAAAAGCTCAAAGAGTTAACTCGTGGCAAGGACATTGATGCCGATACAATTGCTGCATTCATTGATGGCCTTGATATGCCGGAACAGGCAAAGGAGCAATTGAAAACACTGACTCCAGCCAACTATATTGGTAACGCTGTTGCCCAAGCAAAAGCCATTTAACAGGGTTATCGACCATGCACCCCCTAACTCATCTGGGCAATATGCCTATTGCGGATTTTTTGCGTGATTATTGGCAACAAAAACCAGTATGCATACGCAATGCTTTTACTGACTGGCAGTCCATTATCGCGGCCGATGAGTTAGCGGGGTTGAGTCTAGAGGAAACAGTCGAATCGCGTTTAATCGAAAATGACGGTGTTATAAGTAACTGGCGCTTACAGCATGGGCCCATGACGGATGAAGTATTTGCTAAACAGCGTCCTTACCCGTGGACCTTGTTAGTTCAAGGTGTTGATAATTTCGTACCTGAAGCCTTCGATTTTATCTCTGGTTTTCGTTTTATTCCAGGCTGGCGCCTCGATGACCTGATGGTGAGTTATGCCACTAAAGGAGCTGGCGTTGGCGCCCATTATGACCGCTATGATGTTTTCCTGATACAAGGAGAAGGCCAGCGTCGTTGGCAAACGGGGCAGCTCTGCAATAGTGATTCAAGCCTGACCGATCATAAGGAATTGTGCCTACTGCAGGATTTCCAGCTCGATCAAACCTTTGACCTAGAGCCAGGTGATCTACTTTACTTGCCTCCCCTAGTTGCCCACAAAGGGGTTGCCTTAACAGATAACTGCATGACCTATTCAGTGGGCTTTCGCGCACCCTCTCACAGCGATGTCATTGGGGGTATTGCCGACTACTTAGGGCAAGAGCTTAGCGCCGATAAACGCTTAAAGAATAGTCTTCAAGCGCAACCAGCAGGTGAAATTTCGGCGGCAGATGTGGCCAACTTGCGTGAGATTATTGCACAACAGTTAACTGATGAAAACCTAGTTCAATGGTTTGGTTGCATGACAACCGAACCCAAGAACCCTGATTTGGATTGGTCTGAGGAGGCTATGGATGAGGCCGAGTTGGCATCCATCATCAAAGATGCCTACGGGGTACTACGTGTAGCCGAAGGTGTGCGTCTAGCCTATACCTGGCAAGGCGATGGTGGACTGACACTTTTTGCACAAGGAGACGCTATCGCCTGCCCACCAGAAGCCACTGATTTGGCAATGGCCTTGGCCAATGACCTTATCATTGATGTAGAAAATCTAGGCATTGTGGTAAAAAATGAAGCGAGTCAGGCTTTATTGTTAGTACTACATAACCAAGGCTGGTTATATTTTGACGATGAGTAAGGCCATAGCTTAAACTTGGCAAAGTCTAATGGGTCGTTGATGTCACCAAGTTAATTCTGAATCTGACACCAAGGCACCATTATTATCAGCATACAAGTAGTTGCCAGGACTAATAGTGACTCCACCAAAGGTGACAGGCACATTTAAATCACCTAAGCCACGTTTGTCGGTTTTCATTGGGTGTGTGGCTAATGCTTGTACCCCGATGTTGGTTTCACCGATGGCATTAACATCACGAATACACCCGTAAACAATAATGCCCTGCCAACCGTTATCAGCCGCCTTTTCTGCAAGCATATCGCCTAACAGTGCTCGCCGAAAAGAACCACCTCCATCTACCACCAGTACCTTACCGGTGCCGTCTTGGGCGACTTGCTCACGCACTAATGAATTGTCTTCAAAACACTTTATGGTAACCACTTTCCCATAGAAACGCTCTTTGCCACCACAATTTGTGAACATTGGCTCGATAACACGCACTTGTTCGGGAAACTGGTCACACAGTTCAGGTAAAAGATCTCTCATGGTAACAATCTCAATAAGCTCGTTCGATTAGCAGCAGTGTAGAATAAGCTCTGCGCTAGTGGTAGGTATAACAGTTTATGCCCGTTATTTATCAAACCTATATATTTGGCAAATACTTTGCTGGCAGGTTAAAACACCAATCATGTGCCTGATCGTCGGTCCATGTTAGCTCACTGCACACCAAGGCCAAATCCTCCATGTGTGGGCCTGGGTGGCGTTGCCTATCACCGATAATAGGATGGCCTAAGGTATTGAGATGTATACGGATTTGGTGTTTTCGACCAGTTTCAATAATCACTTTTACTAAACTATTCTTAGTGCTTAACTGTAGAGGGATGACCGAACTACTTGCGTCTTTTCCAGCAACGGGTGAAGTACAAATAGTGGCCTCACTGATATGCCCTTCAACCTTAGCAATATAAGCTTTATGTATACGACGTTGCGCAAACATACGACTCAACTCCCTTGCCATTTGCTTACTATGGGCGATAATCATCAAACCTTGTGCAGCGCGATCCAAGCGGTTAACGATAAAAGCCGGACGCTGGGGTTGCAAATGAATTTCTGCCCAGCGGTTAATCGTACAGTGGTCACCCCAACGAGAGCCCTGACTAAGCATGCCACTGGGTTTATACCAAACACTGAACGCGCCTTCATCAGCAATCAACTCAGCCGCTGGACATAATTGTGCTAATAATGCCGGATTGTAGTAAAAAAACACTTCATCCTTGGTCTTTAACAGACGGTCTTGGCGGCGAATACGTTGGGTCTGTTTACCACGTTGAAACCA
>JAAERS010000086.1 GCA_024230095.1 Gammaproteobacteria bacterium
CTCACTAGCAACCCACACTGATAGCTTATCCCCTGCAACTAAATCATTTAAGAACCCGCCGCCTGAAATATTAGTACGGTCTTGACCGTTACTCGCTCGCATACCTGTAGGGCGTTGGCTAAAAACATATTGCCCAGCGCGCTCAATGCCGAAAATAAACCCGATATTGTTACCATTTGCTGTACAAGATATGTCTAACCATGCGTGACTGACGTAGTATTTACCGCTATCAGCTATGACAATTTCCCCGTTAGATACGGTTAAAGAGCCGCCAACGTCTATCTCTTCAAACTGCGTAATCTTAATGAACCCTTTATAATCACCGCCCGTTAGCGGTTGCGGGTTATCAGGTGGCGTTAAGTCTTCGTTACCTGTGCCAGTTAAGCCGTTAATAGTTAAAGGTATGTTTGTACCATTGGCTTGCTTTTGCGTATAACCAACACTCGCAAAAGTGTTTAGTAATTCGTTTAATTCGTCAATCATTACAGCCCCATCTAATAAAGGCTCTAATGTTTCATTGGCTTGGCTGATAGGGTCAATGCTATCTCTTAAACCTTGTTTGGCTTTCTGTGCGTCAATCCCTGCTTGTGCGTCTGTTCTGTTACTCATAATTTAAACCCTTAAAACAAAATAACCCAGCAAATGCCAGGCTATCTTTTATTGTCTACGGTAAAGCTTGACGACCATTCTTAGCAACTCGCGGGGTTCTTTTCCCTGCTCTGTCACCATCAGCCTCTAAAGCCTTACCCAAGTAAGTAGTAGGCAGCCCTGCCGCTAAATCACTTGATTGACCTTTCGCTGTGCCGACTTCCATCCACCAAGCCAAGTCGGTTTTTAATGTGGTCGCTTGGATAGATACGTCGAACTCTGTCCTTACGCCTGCAATAGTCATGTTAACACCTCTTTAAATTGTGGCCAAAGAGAAAGGCTGAGGACTACCCCCCCA
>JAAERS010000087.1 GCA_024230095.1 Gammaproteobacteria bacterium
ATACCTTGCGAGAGGCCCAACTCGATATCAGGGACACTCAGGCCGGCCCCTACTTCTTTCAATACTACTGGGACATCCAGATACTTCTGTAAATCACCTATGCGTTGAATCAAACCAGAAAAGTTAGTATCCCCCTCTGGCTGCACAGCCTCCTGCAAAGGGTTAAGGTGCAAAAAAAGCGCATCAGCCTGAACCTGTTGCAACAGTTCCCCAACCTGTGGGGGTGTTACACCATTATTAAGCTGCACGGCACCAATGTTGCCTAACAGCAATATATCAGGGGCATATTTTCGTACCTGAAAGCTGGCTACCGACTGAGGTTGCTCCAACATCACGCGCTGGGAACCCAAACCCATTGCTACACCGGTTATTTGCGCCGCCTCGGCGAGGTGGCGGTTAACCTTTTGCACCAGCTCATCATCACCACCGGTCATGGATGAAATGAGCAATGGAAAACTGAGACGCTTGCCCATAATGCTTACGCTAGGATCAACATCTTGCAAATCAAGCTCAGGCAAAGCCCGGTGTCGCAATTGCAATGAATCAAAGAAATACTGCTGCCTATCCACCATTGGGTCACGATTAATAACATCGATATGTTCGCGCTTGCGATTATTGGTTTGCATGGCTTTAAGTTTATCTTGCTGGCTCATTTGGCATTGCGCTCCAATTTTACATGGGCTTCCATTAGTTCGCCTGGATTGGTTTGCGCTGCCAACAAGGATAGCTCTCCACACAATACTGTGGCTGCACATATTTGTGCTAAACGTCGCGAGTTCTCACCCGCTTCACGCTCTTCAGCACAGCCTAAACGCGCCAAGTTGTCGGTCACAAAATCAAGGCCCTTGCCATTGCCGACAGTTCCCATAATCAAATTAGGCAAGGTGCAAGAAAAATACAAATCACCACCACGAACCTCGGCATGGGTCACCCCTTGGGACCCCTCAATAATATTTGCCGCGTCCTGACCTGTAGCCAGATAAAAGCCCAATAACATATTGGCATAATGGGCATTAGCACTGCGCAAGCCACCTGCCATCAAGGTGCCAATGAGATTTTTCTTGATATTTAGATCGACAATTTTTTCTGGGGTAGTCAGCAGGCGGCGTTGGCACAAGGCGCGTGGAATAGTAATCTCAGCCACCACATATTTGCCACGCCCTAGTATGCCGTTTACCGCTGTCGCCTTTTTATCGCTGCAGTAATTACCAGAAATAGAACAATAACGCAGCTGTGGGTAGGCCGTGAGCAGCCAGGTCATAATATTATCAGCAGCTTGGGTTACCATATTGTGGCCCGAAGCATCACCGGTGGTAAATTCCAAGCGCAAATACAGTAAATTGCCGACAATCTGCGCATGCATATCCACCAGTTTAGCAAAACGGCTGTGCTGACTGACCTGCTCCTGCATTAACACTTGGCTATTTTGCAAAGACTGCCAAGCCAACAGTGCATCACTAGCATCGTCCGCCTCTAACAAGATGGAGCGAGTCATACGCTCATCAACGAGTGTGGTTTTTATACCGTCACATAAGACCGAGACACGTGCGCCACGGCCAACAGAATGCCACAATGGGATTTCATAAGTTGCCAAGGGCACCGACAGTTTATCGCCCCAACCTTGGCCCTGTATTTTGATGGGACCTACAAAGCGCATGGGCACTGGGGCTTGGGTAACTTTTGGGCTGCGTCCGGTCATTCAGTATACCCACTATAAAGGAGTTGGCGAAAAGGGAGGTAATTTTACCGACCCCTATAACCTTATGCAATAAATGGCTACTTTAGGGCAATAAAAAACCCCGTTAAGTTGATCTAAACGGGGTTTTAATAAACCAAATTAAGCTAAGCTGTCGATTTGGTTATCCAAGTCCACCCGACTTACAGGTTTTCAGCATTGGCAGACAGGTAAGATGCGACGCCTTCTGGAGAGTCCTTCATACCTGCATCACCTTTGTTCCAGCCAGCAGGACAAACCTCACCGTGTTCTTCGTGGAATTGCAAGGCATCAACCAAACGCAACAGTTCATCCATATTGCGACCTAAGGGCAGATCATTAACAATCTGGGAACGCACCTGACCGTCACGATCAATCAAGAAGGCACCACGGTATGCCTTACTACCATCAGCAACTTCTACATCGTATGCGCGGCAGATGTCGTGCGCCATATCAGCAGCCAAGGTGTATTTAACTGGACCAATGCCACCATCATTGATAGGCGTATTACGCCATGCGTTGTGAGTGAAGTGAGAATCGATAGACACTCCAATAACTTCAACACCACGGGCTTTGAATTCGTCCATACGGTGATCCAAAGCAATCAATTCAGAAGGACAAACGAAGGTGAAGTCCAATGGGTAAAAGAACACCAAACCGTATTTATCTTTGATGGCTTGGGTCAAATTAAAATCATCGACAATCGTACCATCTCCCAATACGGCTGGAACGGTAAAATCCGGGGCTTGCTTACCTACTAATACGCTCATGTTGTTGCTCCTTGTTTTATCTATAAAAAAGAGGTTTAACCTCTATTATTTATTATTAATTTACTCCGCCGCAGGGGCTGCGGCAGAAACGATCTCTGCCAACTCACCAGTGGTAGACATTTCCATAACAATGTCACAACCGCCTACTAGCTCACCATTAATCCACAATTGAGGAAAGGTAGGCCAGTTTGCATATTTTGGCAATTCAGCACGAATATCCGGATGCTCCAAAATATTAACGAAAGCAAAACGCTCACCGCAAGCCATCAGCGCTTGCACTGTCTGTGAAGAAAAACCACATTGTGGA
>JAAERS010000088.1 GCA_024230095.1 Gammaproteobacteria bacterium
AACGAGTTTGACGTCCACGAGTAATAAGTGAACCCAGCGACATCCGGGATAAAGACATGAGTTTAGAATTTCTCACCTATATTTTCATTGTGGCCTCTTTTACCATATATATCGCCATTGCCTTTTGGAGCAGGGCGGCAACCACCCATGACTTCTATGTGGCTGGGGGAGGTGTGACTCCACTGGCTAATGGTATGGCAACGGCAGCAGACTGGATGTCGGCGGCATCCTTTATATCTTTGGCTGGGGTCATATCTTTGTCCGGTTACGATGCCAGTGGTTATGTGATGGGCTGGACCGGTGGTTATGTCTTGTTGGCTTTGTTGTTAGCGCCTTACTTGAGAAAATTTGGTAAGTTTACAGTCCCTGACTTTGTGGGCGATCGTTATTATTCCAATGTCGCCCGAGTGGTAGCCGTAATATGCGTATTATTTATTTCGTTTACATATATATCGGGTCAAATGCGAGGTACTGGCATTGTCTTTTCTCGTTTTCTGCAAGTGGAAATTGATACGGGCATTATGATTGGGATGGGAGTGGTATTTATTTATGCTGTGTTAGGTGGCATGAAAGGAATTACCTATACTCAGGTAGCTCAGTATTGTGTGATGATATTTGCTTTTAATGTGCCAGCTCTGTTTTTGACCTTCACCATGACTGGGCATCTGCTGCCTCAAACGGGTTTGGGGGCAACTTTGGATTCAGGGGTGTATGTGCTCGATCACCTGGATGGTTTGGTGGAGGAGTTGGGCTTTGCCAGTTTTACTGAGGGCAGCAAAAGCAGTGTCGATATGTTCTTTATTACGGCGGCGTTAATGTTTGGTACCGCTGGATTGCCCCACGTGATTGTGCGATTTTTTACTGTGCCTAGGGTGCGTGATGCGCGCATCTCTGCGGCTTGGGCGATAGCATTTATTGCTGTGCTTTATACCTCAATACCTGCTGTGGCGGCTTTTGGACGCATTAATCTTATCGAAACCGTCAATGGTGTCGACGGTAAAGGGACCTTCTATGAGGATATGCCCAACTGGTTTCAAAAATGGGAAAACGCGGGCTTGGTAGCTTGGTATGACCATAATGGCGATGGCCGCTTGCAGTACGCCGCTGGCGGGGCTTTCACCGGCAAAGATGAAAGGCCGGACTTTTGGGATGTGCCTGATGACCCTGTTAGTCGCAGCATCTATAGCAATACGCGCCCAGTGATGAATCCAAGTGATGGCACTTTTGATGCGCAGCAGCAGCCCTTTGCCAATGAGCTATTTGTGGACCCAGATATCATGGTGTTAGCTAATCCAGAGGTGGCAGGGTTACCCAACTGGGTCGTTGCATTGGTCGCTGCAGGTGCTATGGCTGCCGCCTTGTCAACGGCGGCGGGATTATTATTGGTTATTGCTACGGCGGTATCCCATGATCTGATTAAAAAAACCTTACGGCCGCAGATCACTGATCTGCAGGAATTGACGGTAGCACGTGTGGCCGCCATGTTGGGTGTGCTTTTGGCCGGCTATTTGGGCATGAATCCGCCCGGTTATGTTGCTGCTGTAGTGGCTATGGCATTTGGTTTGGCTTGCGCTTCCTTCTTCCCGGCTATTATTATGGGAATTTTTTATCAACGCATGAATAAGTATGGCGCTATCAGTGGCATGTTGATAGGTTTAGGATCTACTTTGGCGTATATTGTTTATTTTAAGTTTATGGGTGGCTCTGCAGACCAATGGTTGTTTGGTATCTCGCCTGAAGGCTTTGGTGCTATGGGTATGTTATTGAACTTTCTAGTCGCTTATATTGTGGCCCATTTGACGCCGCCACCACCTTTGGCAATTCAGCGCATGGTGCAAGATATTCGGGTGCCGCGTAACCAAGGATCAGCCTACTATTAAAGCTAATTAGTCATGAGTTTGTTACAAAACATTAATACCCAGGCCGTGCCGTTTAGCCTTTTGGGTGAGCAAGAATTAAATTATATGGCCGATAATATGGATATCGGCTACTTTCAAAGGGGTGAGACCATCATCACCGGTGGTGGTGAGTCAGAAGGCCTGCATTTTATTCTCAAAGGTTTCGTTTGCGAGCTGGAAACCAGCGCAGACAAGGCAACACAAAATCATGCCTTGGTAAATTATGGTCCCGATGACTATTTTGGTGCCTGGTCAGCCATTCGAGGTAAGGCCTTGCATGACTTCGTTGCTGATGAAGAAACCATTTGTTACATTCTGCCAGCTAAGTGTTTGCTAGAACTTATTCATCGCAATAGTCAGTTTGGTGGTTATTTTAATAACCTATCCATGCAACAGGATTTGTTAGAAAACAAAAATCATGACCTAAACATGACTGAGTTTATGTTGGCCACTGTGGATACTTCATGTATGCGGCAGGCGGTGGTGGTGGACATTGATTCTGATATTGAGCAAACGACCAAACTGATGGATCAGCAGCATACTGACTGTGTTTTGGTGCGACGCGGTAAGCGTTACGGTATGGTTACTCGCACGGACTTATTGAATGCTTTAGTGCTGAATAAATTGCCCATGTCCTCGTCTGTTAAGGATATTGCTAATTACCGGCTGATCACTGTGGAAGCGGGTGACTATTTGTTTAATGCCTTAGTTCGCATGACCATGCACGAAATTGCGCGTGTGGTGGTTTTAGCCAACGGTGAACTGCGGGGAGTGGTAGATTTGGCTGAAGCCTTGAGTTTCTTTTCCAGCCACTCTCATGTTGTGAGCATGCGCATTGAGCGAGCCAGCAGTGTTCATGAGTTGCGCAATGCGGCAGAAGATATGCAGGCGCTAATTCGGTCGCTCCATTCACAAGGTGTGAAAGTACGTTTTTTGATGGACTTATTGGCTGCCTTGAATAAACGCTTAATGGCTAAACTATTCCATTTGATGGTGCCTGAAGATGTTTTCCCTCATGTGTGCCTAGTAGTCATGGGAAGTGAGGGCCGCGGTGAGCAAATTACCAAGACCGACCAAGATAATGGCTTAATCATGCGCGATGGCTTGGATTGGCCTCAATGTTCACAAGTAATGGGTGAGTTTGCGCAGACCCTGCAAGAAATTGGTTTCCCGCCATGTCCAGGAAATGTCATGGTGAGTAATCCATTTTGGGTGCAACCAATTAGTGAGTGGACTAAGCGTATGCAAGACTGGGTGAATGTGGGGGATGATGATAGCATTCTTAAGCTTGCCATTGCCGTTGATGCCGCCCCGGTAGCCGGTAACCCCGCCTTATATAAAACCAGTCGTAATTGGTTTTTCAAAGAAATTCAACAAAATAAGCGTTTTCTATCTGCTTTTGCCAAGCTCACTTTCGTTTTTGATACGCCGCTTACCCTGTTGGGCGGAATTCGCGAACGCAGTAATGGTGTTGACTTGAAGCGAGGAGGTATTTTCCCTATAGTGCATGGTATACGCACTATGGCTTTGCATTATCAAGTTGCTGAAACCAACACCTTTGCCCGAATAGATGCCCTCGTTGATGCGGGGGTGTTACCTCAGCGTATGGGCAATGAGTTACAAGAAGCCTTTTCTGTATTGCATTGGCTACGCGTCAAGGCTGAACTTGGTCGCCAAACAGATGGTACCTTAAAATCAGGCTTACAAAACATGCTTGACCTGAATGACTTGGATCGATTGGAAAAAGATACTTTGCGAAATACCTTCCATGTAGTCAAAGAGTTCAAGAAACATTTGTCCCTGCGCTATCAGTTGGGTGGGAGATTATAGTGTATTTTCGCCGTCGCATGCGTCGCTTTCAGGACCGGATTAAACATGGACGCCGCAAAGACCAATGGCGCTATTTGTTTGCTCCGTATAGGGGTGATGAAGTCATTGCTCTAGATATTGAAACTACGAGTATGGATATCAAGCAGGCAGAAATTCTTTCTATAGCTGCGGTAGCCATTAAAAACAATCGCGTCATGGCCAGTAAAAAGCTGTCACTTAATATCCAGGCTCCCGCCAACTTGCCGGCCGAATCAGTGAAGGTGCATATGCTGCGGCGTATCGATTTGGCTGACGGTTCTCCACTACCCAAAGCGCTGGAGCAATTATTGAATTTTGTCGGCAATCGCCCCATAGTGGGTTATTACATAGCCTATGACTTAGCCGTGTTAGATAAAGCCATGCGGCCCTTATTCGGTTTTGGTTTGCCAAATCGCAGTATTGATGTAGCCAGCTTGTTTCGGCGTCGCTTGGTGGCAAGAGGTATGCACGATTGTGAAATGAAGCTGGGTTTTGATGATATTGCAGAACAGATGCATATTCCGGTTGTTGGGCGGCATACAGCGCTGGGAGACGCCATTACGACGGCGTTAATGTATGTGCAAATGAATGCTGGCTGAGGCAAGTTGACGCTGCTCCAAAAACCAGATGAATAAAGACTAAATCTAATAAATTTTGTGGACGGCAAATTCTTTGTTAGAGTGGTAGCTGTATGTTCCTAGATTGTAGTATTGAAGGTGCTTGATTATGAGTGACACAGCAACCATCACTTTGGCCAGTGATTTAACGATTGCCAAGGCAGCTGGGCTTCAACAACAGTTATTGGCTGAAGTGGCTGATGCGGCTCATGTTGTGCTGCAGGCTGAGGCTGTGGAACGTTTGGATACGGCAGGACTGCAATTGCTGCTGGCCTTGAATGAGCAATGCCATGTGCGTGGTGGCCAGCTTCGAATTCAAGATATGCAACATTCTGTACAAAAATTGATTGAGGCGACTGGATGTGGTGATATACTCGATTGATGTTGGCAAGCCAAACTGTATCAGCAACGACCATGAGTGTTAAATTTAAGTAGTATTAATGGAGTTAATCTAATGACGAAAATACTAGCAGTCGACGACTCGGCATCCATGCGTCAGATGGTGGTATTCACCCTGCAAAGTGCTGGTTATGAAGTGGTAGAGGCTAGTGATGGGCTGTTGGCCCTGGATGCCGCCAAAAGTGGGCATTTTGATTTGGTGCTAACTGATGTCAATATGCCCAATATGGATGGTATTGCGCTAGTGCGTGAATTACGTCAATTGGAGGCATATAAATACACACCAATATTGATGCTGACAACGGAAACAGCTGGCGATAGAAAAATGGCTGGTAGATCTGCAGGAGCGACAGGTTGGGTGGTGAAACCATTTAATCCTGATAAGTTGCTAGCCACCATAAAGAAAGTAATCGGTTGAGGACCTTCAGTTTAACCAATATTTGGTGACAAAGAAGTGTTCTAAGGATGGGGCCATGAGTATTGATTTGAGCCAATTTCATGCGGTGTTCTTCGAAGAAAGTTTCGAGGGCTTGGACGTGATGGAAAATGCGCTGCTTGAATTACAGCCAGAAAATCCAGACAGCGAACTAATCAATAGTATATTTCGTTCTGCCCACTCTATAAAAGGTGGAAGTGGCACCTTTGGCTTTATTTCTATCTCCGAATTTACTCATATCCTTGAAACCCTGTTGGATAAAATCCGTGAAGGCGAAGAGCAGCTGGATGTAGACTCTGTAGAACTATTTTTGCAATCAGTAGACTGCATGCGAACCATGCTAGAGGCACTTCAAGCAGAAACGGAGCCAGATACCACCCGTGCTGATCAGTTAGCCATCATGTTTCAGTCCATTCTCACTGGTGCTAGCGCCGCTGAGGCGAAAGGCTTGGATGTCCCGGCCACGGGGGCAAGCCCAGTAATTCAAGAGAGCGTTTTACCTGGTTCGGATTCGATACCTGATTCATTGGCCGGCTTTCATATCGAGTTTACACCTGAAGCTGATATGCTTAAAGGTGGCAATGACCCGGTCCGTATGATGCGTGAGCTGGCCACACTCGGTGAATTGACTAGTACGCCTGATACTGGCGCATTGCCGACTTTGCGTGACATGCAACCCGATGTTGTTTATTTGAATTGGTGCATGGATTTGCATGGTGATATGCCCCTAGAGGATGTGCAAGAAGTATTTGAATGGGTCGAAGGGGAGTGTGATCTTAGTATAAGCCGCTTGGGGGGGAGTGCTGATTCTGCCCCGGAAGTAATGCCATCAAACGTTGCAGAAGCCGTGGACCATGCCCCAGACGGTACGAGCACGGCTGCCACGAAAACCAAGGCTGACGAGCAAGAATCTGCCAAGCCTATCCCTGATGCGCCCAAGACAGCATCACCGGCCAAACCTGCCCCAGCTCCGGCTGCGCGCGCAGGTAAGGCCGAATCCAGTTCCATCCGTGTAGGTATCGATAAGGTTGATAGTTTGATCAATTTGGTGGGGGAGTTGGTTATCACCCAGTCCATGTTGGGGCAAATGGGTGGTAGTGGTGAAGTTATAACTGACGACCATATTGGTAATTTGCGCGAGGGTCTAGTGCAACTCGAACAAAATACTCGAGAACTGCAAGATAGTGTCATGCGTATACGTATGTTGCCCATCAGTTTTGCTTTTAATCGTTTCCCCCGCATGGTCCGTGACCTGAGCTTGCAATTGGGCAAGAAGGTGCGATTGGAACTGCGCGGAGAGCAAACCGAACTTGATAAAACGGTAATGGAAAAAATCAATGATCCTCTGGTGCACTTGGTACGCAATGCTATGGATCACGGTATAGAATCGCCAAACGTTCGTGCTGATCAAGGTAAGGACGAAACTGGTACTATTGTTCTAAATGCTTTTCATCAGGGTGGCAACATTATCATTGAGATGATCGATGATGGTGGTGGCATTGACGCAGACAAGTTAGTAGCCAAGGCGCGAGCTAACGGCATTGTTGGAGATAATGAGCAACTGAATCAGGAACAGAAGCTGGATTTGTTGTTTGCTCCAGGACTTTCTACTGTAGAGCAAGTGAGTGATCTTTCTGGGCGTGGCGTGGGTATGGATGTGGTGCGGCGGAACATTCAGGAGCTCAATGGTTCTGTTGATATAGACACGGAGTTGGGTAAGGGGACCACATTCCGCATTCGCTTGCCACTGACATTGGCTATTCTTGATGGTCAACTAGTAACGGTTGCCGGGCAGACTTATATATTCCCCTTGATGTCGATCAGCGAATCCCTGCAAATAGATGAAAAGCTGGTCAATAACGTGGCAGGTGGTGGTGATGTTTATAATTTGCGCGATGAGTATATTCCTATCCTGTCACTGGATTCGATATTTGGCTTGCGCACAGAACCGTTATCTTATGACCAAAGCTTACTTGTCGTGGTAGAGGCCGAAGGCATGAAGGTTAGCGTGGTGGTTGATGATTTAATGGCTCAGCAGCAGGTTGTGATAAAGAGCTTGGAAGATAATTATACACGTGTGCCAGGCGTATCCGGAGCCACTATTTTAGGTGATGGTACGGTGGCCATGATTCTTGATGTGGCTGGTTTGATCGGTTTGGCTGGCAATCAAAAAACCATGGCAGCAGGCGAAATTGCTGGTAGTGCTGCATAAAAGGGGGCTGGAGACGGTGGATAATGTACAACAAGATAAAGTGCCAGCAGTTGCCGCCCAAGCAGCCTCTATGGTTGACACAATTAATCAGGAGGGTTTTCAGGACTTGCAGCAGTTTCTTACTTTCGTCATGGAAGGAGAGGAATACGGTATTGATATCCTTAACGTACAGGAAATTCGTGGTTGGGATAATGTGGCGCCAATTCCGAATGCGCCGGCCCATGTTAGTGGCGTAATTAATTTACGTGGGGCCATTGTCCCTGTTATTGATCTTCGCGTGATGTTTGCTTTCAACGAGGCCCGGTATGATGAAAATACCGTGGTGATTGTATTGAAGGTAGAAAGCCAGCGGGTGAATCGTATAATGGGGGTTGTGGTGGACGCTGTGTCTGATGTGTTTAGCCTGTCAGAAGAGGATAAAAGGCCACCACCCAATGTGAATCAGAATATTAGTCAGAACTATATTAACGGTTTGACAGAAGTGAAAGGTAAAATGGTCATTTTACTGGACTGTGAGAAACTTCTGGATATTGAAAACCACTGATAAGTATTGGCCTTGGATGACTAAAAGGGAATTGCCAATTGACTGATAAGATGGTCTTTACCCCCCGCCTAGCACAGTACGAAATGCATGAGCGCGAATTTATAATGACAGCCAAGCATTTCGTGGCAATCAGTAAAGCGGTATACGACTATGCGGGCATCGTGTTATCAGATGCCAAGAAAGATATGGTATATAGTCGCGTTTCCCGCTGTATTCGGCGCACCAGTAGCGAAGGGTTTGATGACTATTTGGCCATCGCTCTGGAGCCCAATTCCAATGAATTCATCCACTTCGTCAATGCCATTACTACCAACCTGACCTCATTTTATCGGGAAAAGCATCACTTTGATTTTCTTGAGCAGAACATATTGCCAACCCTAGTAGAAGACCTGCAGCGCAAGCGTTTACGTGTATGGTCCGCCGGCTGTTCCACTGGCGAAGAGCCTTACACCATTGCCATGACACTGAAGGACCAGATTCCTAGCTATTGGGATACCAAGATCCTCGCTACTGACCTGGATACGAATGTGTTGGCCACAGGGCGCGAAGGCGCCTATGGTGTAGGTCGTGTTGAAGGCTTAGCAAAGCACATTATTAGTGATTATTTTGATACTCCACAAGAGAAAGGCGATGGACGTGTCAGAGTCAAGCAGGCGTTACGAGATATGGTGTTTTTCAAGCGTTTAAATTTGTTGCGGCAGTGGCCGATGAAGGGGCCATTTGATGTTATATTTTGTCGCAATGTGGTGATCTACTTTGATAAGCCAACACAAAAAGTTCTGTTTGATCGTTTTGCTGATATGTTGGCGCCAGACGGTCACCTGTTTATTGGGCATTCAGAGAGTATGTATAAATTGACAGATCGGTTTGAGAGCCTCGGCAATACTGTGTACAGGAAAATTAGATGAGCCTTGATATCTCTCGAAGTCACACTCTTCCAGCGGCGCTACCCGGGTTTCAATCGATTAAGCGCTATTGGGATAATGCCATGGCTATTTCGACGGCTAAGTTGATGCCCGGTGAAGTGTATGTGACCAAGCAAGACGAAATGATTATGACCGTGTTAGGATCATGTGTGTCTGCCTGTGTGCGTAATCCGAGAACGCAAGTGGGTGGTATGAATCATTTTTTGTTGCCACAAAAGGGAGCCCATGCGGTAGTGCCCAGTATTGAAGGGGCTGCAGCACGTTATGGCAATTGGGCCATGGAGGTGTTGATTAATGAGGTACTGAAGTTTGGCGGTTGCAAGGACGATCTGGAAGTAAAGCTATTTGGTGGTGGCAAGGTGCTAGATAGTATGACTATGGATATTGGCTTGCGCAATATTGAGTTTGTGTTTGGTTTCTTGGAAATGGAGGGCATTCGCGTACAAGCTCATGATGTGGGGGATCGTTATCCACGTAAGCTTTTGTATTTCCCTAATACGGGTAAAGTACGTGTGTGTAAACTACAAAACACCAATCAAGCAACAGTGGTTCGCCGTGAGGCGGCTTACCTGCAGGATATTAAAAACAAGCCTTTGGAAGGTGAAATTGATTTGTTTTGATGGTTTGGTATGAATGAAATTTGCTGGGCAGAGCTATGAAAAAAATAACAGTATTAGTCATTGACGACTCAGCTTTAATACGTAAGTTGTTAAGTGACATTATTGATGCTGATGCCCGTATGGAAGTAGTCGGTGCTGCTGTTGATGCTTATGATGCGAGAGAAAAAATTAAGCAGTTATCTCCTGATGTGCTGACTTTAGATATCGAAATGCCGAAGATGAACGGTTTGACCTTCTTGCGTAATTTGATGCGTCTGCGCCCCATGCCGGTGGTTATGGTATCGACTTTGACTGAAAAAGGGGCGGCCGCCACCTTGCAGTCTATGGAAATGGGGGCACTGGACTATGTGGCTAAGTCAGTGCTGCAAGAAGAGCGAGGACTGGATAAATTTAGCTCCATGGTGGTGGATAAGTTATATATGGCATCACAAGCTAATGTTGCTGCTTTAGCGAGTAGTTCACAACTCCGTAATGCTGACGATACCGTACAACGCTTGACTAGCCCCGGTATAGTGCACAGTGGTCGCATTGTTGCCATTGGTTCATCTACCGGTGGCACGGAAGCCTTAAATCAATTGTTGCAGGTGTTGCCTGCTAATTCGCCACCGATTCTGGTGGCACAGCATATCCCCCCTACGTTTAGTGCCTCTTTGGCTAAGCGTTTGCATGAATCGTCTGCAATGACGGTGGTTGAAGCTACGGATGGACTAGAAGTATTACCGGGCCACTGTTATATAGCTCCAGGTAATTTCCATTTGGAAATACGCCGTCAAGGCGCTACCTTCAAATGCCGCGTGCATCAGGCTGATAAAGTTAACCGCCACAGACCCTCGGTCGATGTGTTGTTTGATTCCATGGTGCAAGAGGTAGGGCGACTTGCTACGGGAGTGATTTTAACAGGCATGGGGGCCGATGGGGCACGAGGGTTATTGCGTATGCGCGAAGCTGGTTGTCATACCGTTGGCCAAAATGAAGCGTCTTGTGTGGTGTATGGCATGCCAAGAGCTGCTATGGAGCTAGGTGGCGTTGAAGTGGAACTGCCTTTGAGTCGAATCGCCCAAAAGATTCTGCAACTAACTGCCGTAGAATCAACTAAGGTAGGCAGTTAGAGTAAGTTGTCCAGATGGGTAAATTAGCTTGCGCTTTAAACAAGCTTGTGAGACTAGGCTAATATCCCTAGGCGACTATGGGCAAAAATGTTAGTTTGTGTTTACAAAATACTTAAATCATAGTTTCGTACGGGAAGAGCTACTTGCAAGTTTGGGCTGTTGCCAACCAAAAAGGTGGAGTAGGCAAAACCACCACCGTTGTCACCCTGGCTGGGTTGCTAGCACAACAGGGGGCTCGCGTATTGGTGATTGATCTTGACCCTCACGGTTCACTGACAGCCTACTTTGGTCAAGACCCTGATAATCTCAAGAGGTCAGTACATGACCTGTTTCAGGTCAACCCAATACCCGTACAACAGCTTCTACTGGCCACCGAGGAAGCGGGCATTACCCTATTACCAGCGAGTAGTCGCATGGCAGCTTTGGAGCGTCAGTCAGTAGGTTTGGCTGGCTTAGGATTAGTAGTAAATAAGGCCATACAAAGCCTGCAGGATCGTTTTGACTATGTACTGCTGGATAGCCCACCTGTGTTGGGGGTGACCATGGTAAATGCATTAGCGGCCTGCGAATTGCTACTCATGCCAGTACAGACAGAGTTTTTAGCTATAAAGGGTTTAATGCGTATGAGCAATACCTTGGCCTTGCTATTACGCACTCGCAAAAAACCCTTGCAAGCATTGGTTGTACCAACCATGTATGATCGCCGCACTAAGTCCTCTGTGCAAAGCTTACGTATCATTCGAGGCGAGTTTGGTGAGCGGGTGGCCAATTCGGTGATTCCCATCGATACCCAGTTTCGTAATGCCAGTTCGGCCGGACAGGTACCGTCACGTTACAATCATTTAGCTAGAGGTGTCCAAGCCTATGATTTGTTGCTTGCGCAATTGCTGCGCAAGCGTCAGCAAATGCCTCAGTGGGAGCTGCCTGATGACTCGTGAGGGTTCGTCTGGAGCTGATGAAGATCAGGTCTTATTGGACTATCTTGGTCAGTTGCTTGTCGTTTTACGGATTCGTCGGTCTCCGAGATCTACGCTCTGCCCCTACGCGGCGCTCTTCCGAGCTTCTTGTTCTCGGCCTTGATTTCAGCGAGCCGCGGCTTGGCGGCCTTG
>JAAERS010000089.1 GCA_024230095.1 Gammaproteobacteria bacterium
GAAGTCTTGTCTTTGGTGGTTGGCTTGACCTGTGTCAAAATGCCTGAGGGCTAGGTATTACGATACTTGGCGGTATACTTTAGAATGAGCTTATGAAGTGAGCTGAGTGGTTGTTAACTAAGATTTAATAATCGCATTTTGCGGGCTTGGCTGAACTGATTGATTAAAGAGAAATGAAGTTATGTGGGACCAGCGCTATGCTGCCAGCGATTATGTTTACGGCACAGAGCCGAATGATTTTTTACGCCAGCAAGTGCAACACATTCCCATGGGAAAGGTGTTGTGCTTGGCCGACGGTGAGGGTAGAAATTCTGTTTATTTAGCGAGCTTAGGTTATGAGGTGACGGCCGTTGATAGTTCGGCTGTGGGGCTGGAGAAGGCCCACAAGTTGGCGCTAGAAAAAGGCGTCACCATTACTACTGAGGCGGCAGACTTGGCCGATTATGATTTGGGCCTAAATCAATGGCAGGGCATTGTTTCTATATTTTGTCATTTGCCCCCTCCACTGCGTAAACAAATTCATGCTAATATTGCCGCCGCATTGTCGACGGATGGTGCACTACTTTTGGAAGCTTACACGCCAGAACAGCTAAAGTTTGCTACAGGTGGGCCACCTATAGCGGCCATGATGATGCAAGCAAGCGAGTTACAGAAGGAATTGTCAGATTTGCAGATACGGCTCTGCACTGAATTGCAACGAGAGGTGGTAGAAGGAGCAGGCCATAATGGCACTGGCGCAGTAGTTCAGTTTATTGGCATCAAGCTCAAACCATCAAGTCCATAATCAAGAACTCAAAGTAAGGTGAATGTAAATGAATTTAAAACTAAAGCTGGTATCCTTATTGGTTGCTTTGTTCCTGCCCGTAATGGCATTAGCAGCGCATAATCATAGCAACTTAGATATCCAGCACAGCTGGATCAAGGCGCCTGTTCCTGGCACCATGATGACGGGTGGATTTATCTCTATTACTAATAATGGTAAGCATGATGAGCAGCTAGTCGCCGCCTATTCAGATATTGCTAAAAATACCGAATTGCATACCATGGTCATGATTGATGGTGTCATGAAGATGCGCGAAGTAGAGGGTGGCTGGGTTATTCCTGCAGGTGAAACCTTGACTTTGGCACCGGGTGGCAATCACATCATGTTTATAGGTCTTACCAGCATGCTTATGGAAGGTGATAAGCAAATTCTTACCTTGGAGTTTAAGCATGCCGGTAAAGTGGAACGTGCCTTTATGATCCATAAGCCAGAAAATGCCAATATGTCCGACGGACACAGTCACGACGACAGTCACAGTGATCACTAAGAGTTCATCTGCGGTCTAGGACGGTCAATCAACAGGTGTCCCTATCAGGAGATGCCTGTACTTGTCTATTACAGGTGGCAGGGGATGCTACCAAGCAGTACAACACGGTGGTTGACGCGCTAAAATAATGCCTCAGGCTCTAATTCTGGTTCCGATGCGCCTAGCTTCTCCTTGCGCTTGGCCACATAAGCCGTCATTTCCTCCTTTATGCTGGCATCCATGTTTGGCGCCTCGAAGTCAGCTAATACCTTTTGCCAGATTTCTGTAGCCCGCTGGGTGGTGTCTTTGCTGCCGCTTTGTACCCAGTTTTCGTGATTTTTCCAGTCACTTAAGAAGGGTGCATAAAAGGCAGTTTGGTAACGTTGCATAGTATGCTCACAACCAAAGAAGTGGCCACCAGAACCGACTTCTTCCATAGCATCAATACCAATGTCGGCATCGGTAAAGCTAATAGGCTGTAACATCTGAGACATGTGTTGCAGCATTTCGCAATCGACAATAATCTTCTCAAAAGACGCCACAAGCCCGCCTTCCAACCAACCCGCGGCATGGTAGATAGCGTTGCCGTGACCCATGGTGGCGCCCCAAAGGGCCATTTGGGTTTCGTAGGTGGCTTGGGCATCCACTGTGTTGGCGGCGTTGCAGGCGCTGGTCCGGTAGGGCAGGTTGTAGCGCCTTGCTAACTGACCACCGGCAATATTAGCGAGGGCGTTTTCCGGTGTGCCAAAAGCAGGAGAACCTGTCTTCATGTCCACGTGGGAGGTGAAACCACC
>JAAERS010000090.1 GCA_024230095.1 Gammaproteobacteria bacterium
TCCAAATCCCTGCCTGTTTGCTGCTTTATCACCTGACAAACTACTCTAGCTGCCTGCTCATCGGCACGCAAAGCCAGCATATCATGCATATTGAGAAAAACTTGAGTTTGTTGCTCACGCACCGATTCATCAAACAACAATTTTTGCATTTTTTCGACTAATACCGGCACCTGCACCTGATCTTGCAGCAACTCTTCCACCACTGCCTTTCCAGCTAACAAGTTTGGCAAACTAACAAAAGCCACTTTGAGTTTGCGTTTAAACAAACGGTAGCTTAGTTTCGACATGCGATAGCAAACCAACATAGGCTTTGCAAATAACAAGGTTTCCAAGGTGGCCGTACCTGAGGCGACTAGTACCGCATCAGCGCTAGCCAGCACGGCACGAGTTTGCTCCAAAGCTATGTGGATATTGCTGGTATCGCCAGGCAGGCTCTTTAGCAAAGCCTGCAACTGAATAAAGCGTGCCTCACTAGCAGCCGCAACTACCACCTTTAATTGTGGGTAAGCTTGCTGCAATTGCTGGGCCGCAGCAACAAAATCACCAGCTAGTTGTTTTACTTCCATAGCCCGACTACCTGGTAACACCGCCAATAGGTGGTCACCCGCGGGTATGTTAAGTTGGTTTCGCGCTTTTTCCTGAGTCCATAGCCCCGGTAATTCATCAGCCAAACGGTGCCCTACGAAGGTCGCAGGAATTCGATGCTGACTATAGTAAGGCACTTCAAAAGGCAGCAATGCCAACACATGGTGGCAAGCTTTGGCGACCTTAAACACCCGCTTTTCACGCCAAGCCCAAACCGATGGACTCACATAATGTATGGTTGGCACTCCGGCGGCTTTCAAGCTAGCTTCTAAATTAAGGTTAAAGTCCGGTGCATCAATGCCAATCATGGCCAACGGCCGGTTCCGGGTATAGAGGTTACGTAAGCGCCGGCGTAATGCCAAAAGTTCTGGTAGGCGGCCCAACACTTCCACTAAACCCATTACCGCCAAACGCTCCATAGGCACCAAACTATGAAAGCCCACAGCCTGCATAGCGGGTCCGCCAACACCTTCAAAACGCAAATCGGGGTTATGCTTTAATAGGGCCTGCATTAGGCC
Source organism: Gammaproteobacteria bacterium (assembly GCA_024230095.1). Classification (GTDB taxonomy): domain Bacteria; phylum Pseudomonadota; class Gammaproteobacteria; order Pseudomonadales; family Balneatricaceae; genus Njordibacter. The sequence goes on from JAAERS010000090.1 coordinate 1,104, forward strand.
AGCACCCAGTATGTCACCAGACGCCTCGCCGGCAACAATTACAATCGTATTGCTGGCCATAGATGGTTAGCGAATTATGCCACGGGTAGACGTTTGCAATGACGCCACCAGCACGGCTACTTCAGGATGGACACTAGCCAATTCCTGCAATTGAGCAAGCGCTTGTTCGAGGGTATTACCTTGACGGTAAATGATTTTATAGGCCAAACGTAAACTTCGTATGGATTCATCGCTAAAGCCACGACGTTTTAGACCTTCGGTGTTCATACCATGGGGTGACACAGAGTTCCCATTGGCCATGACATAGGCGGGAATATCCTTGAGCACGACACTGCCGGCACCGGTCATGCAGTGCGCTCCCAGACGGCAAAACTGATGCACCGCGGTAAAGCCACCTAAAATGGCGTAATGGCCTACATGCACATGCCCGGCTAAAGCGGCATTATTAGCAACAATGACGTTATCACCAACCACGCAGTCATGGGCAATATGCACATTAGCCATGATCAGATTATGGCTACCAATGCGAGTTATACCAGCATCCTGCACCGTTCCTCGGTGCAAGGTGCAACCTTCACGAATAATATTGTTATCGCCTATCTCTAGTCGCGTGGCTTCACCTTTATACTTTAAATCCTGACACGCTTCACCAACAGAACTAAATTGAAAAATATGGTTATTGGCCCCAATGCGAGTAGGCCCCTTCACCACCACATGAGACTCAATCTTGCTGCCTGCGCCAATTTCCACTTCGGCGCCCACCAAACTATAAGCACCCACCTCCACATCGTCGGCAAGTATAGCGCTAGCATCAATTAAAGCAGTAGGATGAATACGCACGAAATTATTACACCTTTCTGTCGGCACAAAGGATGGTCGCAGACGCCACTAAGTCACCGTCAACGGTGGCCTTACATTCAAACTTCCAAATCCCCCGCTTCTCCGACAGGATCGACGCATTTAGCAACAGCTTATCGCCAGGCACAACAGGCCGTTTAAAACGCAGTTTGTCAGAGCCAACAAAATAGTAGATAGAGCCATCTTGAGGGGTTTTATCCATGGTTTTAAAGCCCAAAATACCCGCCGCTTGCGCCATGGCCTCAATGATAAGCACACCCGGCATAACCGGATGATCAGGAAAGTGGCCATTAAAAAACGGCTCATTCACCGTTACATTTTTAAAAGCCGTAATAGACTCGCCCAAATTCAGTTCAGTCACACGGTCTACGAGCAAAAAAGGGTAACGATGTGGGAGATACTCTCTGACTTCCTTTACATCCATAATCATAAGTTCAATAACCTTGTTATCCTGACACTACCAGATACTTCGACAGCACATGGGCTGGCGTTTACTGTGTAGGTACTTATTTAGTTGCTGTTGTCTTGCTCTAACTGCTTAAGGCGTTTAGCCATTTGGTCTAACTGTTTAAAACGCGCCGCATTGCGCCGCCACTTACCATTTTGGTCCAAACTAGTACCTGATGAATAGGCGCCCGCTTCTTTAATAGAATGAGTTACTAGGGACATGGCAGTAACATGCACTCCGTCGGCTAACTGCAAGTGGCCTGTAATACCACAAGCGCCTGAGATGGTGCAGTGTTTACCTAAAACGGTACTGCCAGCAATGGCCGTGCAACCGGCAATGGCCGTGTAGTCGCCCAAGACAACATTATGAGCAATTTGCACCTGATTATCCAGCTTCACACCATGCCCTAGCTCAGTATTATCCAATGCGCCTCGATCAATAGTTGTACCCGCGCCAATTTCAACATCATCGCCCGTCACCACCCCACCCAATTGGTGGATTTTCACCCAGTCATCACCATTTTTGGCAAAACCGAAACCATCTGAACCTATCACAGCCGCGCTATGCACGATATTTCTTTGACCGAGCGTCACACCATGATAGAGAGTCACATTAGCAGCCAAACGCGTGTCATCACCAATACGGCAGTTGTCTCCAACTACCGTATTTGGACCAAGTTCAACACCCTTCCCTAGACGCACACCCTCACCCACAACGGCACCAGGACCAATGATGACATCGGTTGCCAATTGCGCTGAGCTAGCTACCGATGCCGTGGCATGAACACCTTTATAGGCAGCACCTTGCGCGAATAATGCCGACAACTTAGCGTATCCCAAATAGGGGTTGCTCATGAGTAACTTATTGCCAGCAAAATGAGAGCCTTGGTCTGGATGCATGACCACTGCA
>JAAERS010000091.1 GCA_024230095.1 Gammaproteobacteria bacterium
GATGGGTTTAAAGAAAAATACCCCAAACTCAATATAACCAGCGACATCTACGAGTTTGATGGCCAGAGAATGAGCTGTTCTGGTGGTACAGCGGCTCTGGATATGATGCTGCAACTGATCACCTTCCAGCATGGCACTGAACTGGCTAACAAGGTGGCAGCCCAGTGTATTCATCCTGACATTCGCCCAGCCCATGAACAACAACGTATTGCACTCGGTGCCCGCGTATCCATGAAACACCCGCGATTGGCCAAAGCTATACAGGTCATGAAAAAACACATCGAGGAGCCGATAAGCTGCCAGCAGGTAGCCGAAGATGTGGGCATGTCACAGCGACAAATGGAACGCGTTTTTAAAGAGCATTTGGATCAAAGACCCAACCGATATTATTTAAAGCTGCGGTTGGAAAAAGCCCGCTTGCTGTTAGAACAATCCGACATGAGTATACTGGACATTGCCATGGCATGCGGTTTTCAGTCCACCTCCCACTTCAGCCAATGTTATAAGCGCACATACCAACGTTTACCAAGCAGCGATAAACGTAAACACACGCCCTTGGCTAAGCTTTAGCAACATAAGCTTTGGCTGAGTCCATGCACTATATAAACAAACTGGACTTAACTTGACGCTTTAATGCTGTTTATTTCGTAAGGCACCGATATACTTACTTTTAGCCCCCACCTATATTGGACACTAGGCAGTGTTTGCCATATTTCGCTCGATTTTCGCTCTATTACTTAGCTTTGGTTTGTTATTGCTTGCCAACGGCCTATTTAATTCGCTGCTAGGACTGCGCGCCAACCAAGAAGGCATGAGTTCCACCTATGTGGGTATGATCATGTCCAGCCACTTTGTAGGCATGCTAATTGGTGGTCTTTATGCGGGTCGTGTGGTGGCCGGTGTGGGGCACATTCGCGCTTTCGCTGCCTTTGCCTCCATGTTGTCTGTAGCGGCACTTATGCACGCTATATTTATTGATCTATTACCCTGGATGGCCTTGCGTTTAGTCTCCGGTTTTTGCACCGCGGGTATGCTAATAGTCACCGAAAGCTGGATCAACGAGCGCAGTGGCAGCCAATACCGCGGCAGTGTACTAGCCACCTATATGATGGTGAATTATTTAGGCAATGGCAGTGGCCAGATGTTGCTAAAGTTAGGTGATATTAGCGAATTTCACCTCTTTAGCCTAGCATCCATTATCTTCTCATTGGCCTTGATACCGGTATTATTGACTCGCCAATCGGCCCCCATATTGGAGCGTGGCCCACGCATGTCAATTTTGTCTGTACTGCGCTTGGGTCCCTTGGCCGTAGTGGGCATTTTTACCGCTGGCACCATCAACTCAAGCATCAATGCCTTGGCCCCCATTTATGCCATGAACATGTATGGTAATGCCAGCCAGGCCGCTAACTTTACCGCTATTATGTTAATCAGTGGGTTCATTTTACAGTGGCCTTTGGGGCGATTATCAGACTATGTGGGGCGCGGAATACTCATAGCGGGCGTGGCTGTGGCAATCGCCATTTGTTCTTTGGGCATGGTGTTTAGTGCTCACTATTTGCCCCAGTGGATATTAGTTATGGCCTTTATTTATGGCGCCTTCTTGTATACGCTCTATTCCCTATGCTCAGCACTAATTAATGATGTTATCGATGCCAAACTGCGTGTCAGTGTCACAGGTGCTGTACTGATTATTTACGGCATAGGTGCCATCACAGGGCCAATGTTAGTAGGCATGCTCACCGACATAGTGGGTAGTCAGGCCCTATTTTTATTCAGCTTTACGGCTAGCAGCAGCTTAGCGGCTTTTGCTATCTACCGCCGTATTCATCAAGCTATTTTTGTAAAACCGGTGCAGCCCTTTGTACCTGTACCATCACAACAAGTGCCCACAGACGAGCTTTATTTAGCCGCCCAGGAAGACTTGCAAAACTTGCCAGGCGCATCGCTAAAAGATAATGAAGGCGTGGTTGAGGGAGAACACCAGTCGCAATAGCATTGCCTTAGGGCCGGTACCTGCCAGACAGGCATTGTAGTGCACCCTTGAAGGCCCAGCTAACAACTTACGATGCTATGTCCTTCCGTGGTAGCCGCTTCAAAAGACTCGAAGTATCCCAGCGGTTGCCGCCCATGGCTTGCACTTGCTCGTAGTAACTATCAATCAATCTAGTTACCGTTAGGTCGGAACCGTTGCGCTGTGCTTCATCCATGCAGATTCCTAAGTCTTTGCGCATCCAATCAACGGCAAAACCAAATTCAAATTCATCATCAACCATGGTGTTATTGCGGTTGGCCATTTGCCAAGAGCCCGCCGCACCAGCCCCGATAGCCTGAAAGACCTGTTTGGCATCCAAGCCAGCATTGACAGCAAAGGCCACCCCCTCCGATAAGCCCTGTACCAAACCTGCAATACATATTTGATTGACCATTTTAGTCAGTTGCCCTGCGCCTACAGCACCCAAGTGAGTCATACTTTTAGCATAAGCGGCCATGATCTTTTCGGCCCGCCCGTAATCACCATCAGAACCACCGCACATAATAGCCAATTGGCCATTCTCGGCACCCGCTTGGCCACCTGACACCGGAGCATCGACAAAACCAATTTGCAACCGAGTCGCTTCTGCTGCTAATTCCCGAGCCACCTCTGCTGACGCTGTAGTATGGTCAATAAATAGACTGCTTGGTGCCATGCAAGCAAAGGCACCCTCTGCGCCCAACACCACACTGCGTAAATCATCGTCGTTGCCAACACAACAGCACACAACATCAGCACCTTGAGCCGCCAAAGCAGGCGTTGGCGCCCAAGCACCACCATGTTCAGCAACCCAAGCTTGGGCCTTACTGGTCGTGCGATTATAGACAATTACCTGATGCCCTGCGGCAGCTAAAAACCCAGCCATGGGGTACCCCATCACGCCTAAACCAATAAATGCTATTTGTGCCATATTTGTTCCGCTATATGTTCTTTGAAATAGATTAAGAGGGCAGTCTATTAGCTGGCCAAGCCAAACACAAGACCGATGACAATGTGTTGATCACAAGGCCAAACTGTCTAATGCATGCATGCAGCACCCCCGATGCCGCATTTGCATCGTCAAATGCCGCGCTTACCTAGGTAACCGACGTCTCCTTGCATTAGCATGCGCAAGTAGATAAATTGGCAGCCAGTTTGTCCTCCTAACGACGTAACACAACAGAGAGTGAAAGAATGGCCCTACGATTAGGTATTGACACCGGTGGCACCTACACAGACGCCGTGCTAGTCGACGATAACAATGATGTATTAGTGGCCGTCAAAAGCCTGACCACTCGCCATGACTTGACCATAGGCATTGGTGAGTCTTTGCACAAAATCCCTACCCAACTCTTGACCGATATAGAGCTAGTATCCCTCTCCACCACCCTCACAACCAATGCGGTAGTGGAAGGCAATGGCGCTCCTGTTTGTGCGCTACTAGCCGGCCTTAGTGAAGCGCAAGTTAGCAAGAGTGGCTTACAAGATATTCTCGAGGACGAACAAATTATTCGCCTTGCCGGAGGCCATGATGCATCTGGTCGTCAGGTGAGCCCATTGGATGAAAACGCCGCTCGGGCGGCTATTTTAGCCAACAAGAACAAGGTTTCTGCGTTTTCGGTATCCGCTCAGTTTGGCGTTCGTAACCCCAGTCATGAGGTGCGATTGCAGGAACTGGTACGCGAATTAACCGGTATGCCTGTGACCTGTGGCCACGAACTAGCTACCAGCTTGGGTGCACCAAGGCGCGCCCTTACAGCCAGTCTCAACGCCCGCATGATTCCTTTCATACAGGCACTCATCGAAGCCGTTGAAGCCATTCTTAAAGAACTTAATATTGGCGCCCCCTTAATGATTGTTAAGGGAGACGGCTCCATTGTTAACGCCAACACCGCCTTGGTGCACCCAGTCACCACCATACTTTCTGGTCCTGCCGCGAGTGTTATTGGTGCCTGCGCCATGTCAGGAGCAAAAAACGCCATCATTTCGGATATGGGTGGCACAACCACCGACATCGCTATTGTCACCGACGGCCAACCAGAACTTGCTAGTGAAGGCGCTCGAGTAGGTGATTGGCAACCCATGGTAGAAACCGTGAAGGTCTACTCTATTGGCCTAGGTGGTGACAGTGAAGTCCGTTTTCATGGCGGCAACATCAAACTAGGGCCCCGCCGTGTGGTGCCTTTGAGCCTGTTATGTGACCAGTACCCACACATTGTGGATCGCTTGCAAGTGCATTTGAACGACATGCCAAGTCCTCGTCACAACCGCTTTGTCACCCGCCTAGAACACAATGAAGCCCTGCTCAGTCAAATGAATGATCACGAGCGTGCCGCTTGGGAGTTATTAGGCAAAGGCCCGGTTGAGCTGGAAACCTTGGTATTTGACAATAAAGACCTAGCCAAAGCCATGGCGCGCTTAGAACGTAAAGGCATGGCCATTTATTCCGGTTTCACCCCTTCAGATGCAGCCCATGTTTTGGGCAAGAGTGATCACTGGAACACCCGGGGAGCGCAACTAGCGGCCCAGGTTTGGTCGCGCCAAATGCGTCACTTGTATGGCTTTGGCAGTTGGACTCAAGGCAATGCTGAAGAGCCCGCAGAGCGTGTTTTTACTCTTATGCATGACGCCATATGTCAGACCCTACTAGAGGCTGGTCTGCATCAAGAAAACCTGCTCAATGAAGTGCGCTCGCGCCACATTGCCGAAGTCATGGGCAAGCTGATTCTTAAGGCTGGACGTCAAGACGACAAAAACGCCCTATTTGGCATTAACTTTGCTAAGAGCCACCCTCTCGTTGCGGTGGGTGCACCTGCTGCCACCTATTACCCACGTGTGGCTGACAGCCTCAATGTGGAATTGATATTGCCCAAATATGGCCATGTGGCCAATGCTTTGGGTGCCGTCATGGGATCAGTAGTGCAACGCGCCGAAATTGCCATCACGCAGCCCACTCAAGGTATCTATCGGGTTTTCAACAAGCAATCACCTTTTGATTGTACCGACCTACAGGACGCCTTTAGCAAGGCCGAGCAACTAGTAACACAAGAGGCGACTCAATTAGCCAACAACGCCGGTGCCCAAAATATCCAAGTACGCATCCGCCATAACAACAAACATGTCATATCAGAATTAGATGGCGACCTGTTTGTGGAAGCCAAAATCACGGCCATCGCTTCGGGCAAACCCAACCTAGAGGTGGCAAACAACTAAGCCCTGGGGGCTAGGCGGCCTAGCGGCCCCATATACGACTAACAACGCGGTCAAAGTCATGCCAGACATTCATAACAGCCTTACTCAATACGGCCTGAGGGTGCTCAGTTGGCAGCCTACACCGGTTGATCTGCATGCCCAATACCCTTGGGCTCAGTCCTTATTGATGGCGGGGCAAGGAGGGCAAGGTTACTGGCCAATATTGAGCCAATCTCCTGAGTTCAACGACCAGGCCAAAGACCCTATTGATCGCTGGAGCCAGCGCATTGGTGAACAACTGGCCGAGCAGTTTTATGGCTTGGCCCTTTACCCTTTCACAGGGCCACCCTACTGGCCCTTTTTAAGCTGGGCACAACAAGCTGGGGATACGGTTCCTAGCCGCTTAGGTATGCACTTACATCACGTCTATGGGCTGTGGCACAGTTACCGTTTTGCCTTGCTATTGCCAACTGGCGTGCCCACAGCTGTTGCTCAGCCAAATCAGGCCCATCAATCGCCTTGCCCAAGTTGTCTGCAACCCTGCTTGGCAACATGCCCCGTGAATGCGTTTGTTGAGGAGGGTAAATATCTGGTGGATCAATGCCGAGCCTATGTCAGCAGTAACCCACAAAGCCCCTGTTTCACCCAAGGCTGCCAATCTCGCCTGGCCTGCCCCGAGGGCCAAGGCAGCCACGAGCAGGCGCAGCACCAGTATCACATGCGCATATTTGCCAAGGCCATAGGCTGACTAAGCACCGTTTTAAACCTGTGCTGGCGATATAGTGGATGGGGAGTAAAGAGTAAGAACTGAGGATTGGTAGTATCTGCTGCCACCAATCCTCAATAGACAGCTACAAAGTTTGTGAGCAACGCCCTACTTGGCGGTCACGATAGGCATCAAACTGCATAGCAATGTTACGCAAAAACAAACGTCCCAGTTCGGTTACGGCTAAGCCACTGTCTGTGAACTCCACAAAACCGTCTGTTACCAAGGCCTGCATATCCGCAAGGGATGTCGCAAAATAATCATCAAAATCGATATTCAACTCTTTGCTCAAGGCCACAAAATCCAATTTTAGCTGGCACATTAGACGATTAATTACCGTCCGACGAATACCATCATCTTCAGTTAAAGCGATACCCTTAGCAAAAGGTAGGTGACCGGCATCCAAGGCGGCTTCATACTCATCAAGCTCTTTGATATTTTGACGATAGGCATTAGGGCTTTGCGACACAGAGGATAATCCAATTCCCAAAATGGCTTGGGCTTCTGTGACACTATAACCCTGAAAGTCACGCTTTAGCTTACCGTTGTTCCAGGCTTTGGCCAATTCATCATCATGCTTGGCAAAATGGTCTAATCCAATAAAGGTATACCCTGCAGCTTCTAAAGCGGCGCGACTATCCTGGAAAATTTCAATTTTGTCCATGGGGTTAGGAAAAACATCGCTGGCAAAAACTTTTTGTGTCGGCTTAAACCAAGGTACATGAGCATAGTTAAACAGAGCAAAACGGTCTGGCGAAAGCGTCAGAACATCTTCGATAGTTTGCTTAAAGCTATCCCGATTCTGATGGGGCAAACCATAAATTAAATCTACATTGATGGACTTAAAGCCCGCTTCGCGCAACCATTTAACCGCATTTAAGTTGCACTCCATGGGCTGAGGCCGATTAACGGCTTCTTGTACAACTGGGCTGGTATCTTGAATACCAATGGAAGCACGTTTGGCGCCTAGTCGCGCAAACGCCCATACCTGATCTTCAGTTAAAACGTCGGGAGACAATTCAACACTAATCTCGACATCCGGTGTGAGTGGCAGATAGCAGCGTAGCAAAGCATTGAGGCGATCTATTTGTTTAGGGTTGAGGAAGTTTGGCGTTCCCCCACCAAAGTGAATTTGTCCAACCTTGACATCGGTAAGTTGGGAGCGCCACAAAAGCATCTCTTTGGCTAAATAATCAAGATAGCGGTCAGCCTTGTCCTGCTTGCGAGTAATAATTTTATTGCAACCACAAAACCAACACATCGTGCGACAAAAAGGCAGATGAATATAAACAGAGATGGGAGCTTGCTGGTCCTTAAGGTCCTGCAAAAAAAGACTTTCATGAAAATCATCAGCAAAATGTAACGCGCTCGGATAGGATGTGTAGCGCGGCCCTGACAAACCATATTTATCAATAAGTTTTGGAGAGACCTGAGCGGCTTTCATATTATCTAACCTTAGTATTCATGTTTTACAAAAAAAAGCCCCCTTCGCGGTAGCCAAGGGGGCCAATAAGAAGTCCGCAAGAGACAACATTGAGAGTAGTGCAATGGATGCACGTGCCTAGATTACGAGCTTATTGTAATCAATACATTGACCCTAGTCATTAGTTTGTATCTTGATCAAAATTAATTATGAAAAACGCAAAAAATCCGCCTTTTGACCAATATGGATTTCACTCCTCCCTGGTACAAGCACCACACCATTGGCACAAGTCGCCTGGGCCACTGTCCCCGCAGCCTCAGCTTTACAAGCTTTCAAGCGCAAACCACGGCTGCCCACTTCGCAGGTCGCTAGAACTAAACGTTCATGTTTGTTGGTGTTCTCCAGTTTGCGCGATACCGGCACCTTCTTCAGACCTGAAACTCGCCCCACCTGTTGTCGTAATAGCGGCTGTATGAGCCACGCAGCCACCATTAATAAGTCTTGTTTTAACAATGGTAAAACCAATACCAACTTGTCAGCAATTTCACCCAATAAAATTTGTCGGCCATCGGATAACAACACTTGGTGTAAACCACCACTTAAACGCTGCTGCATTTGATTCCAGTCAAGCTGCTCCATTTCACCAGCAAGGACAATCAACTGCGCCGAACTTCGCTCTATCATAGTGACTAGGCTGTCACTGCATTCGCCATTTTGTGCCGGTAAGGTCTGCCATTCAACCGCCGCTCCTTGCATAGCTTGTGCCAACCAACAATGGCAAGCTAGCGAGTCTTCTCGCGTAGACGAAAATAAAGCCGCATCAACCTTTGGCAGAGCGTAAACAGATACGCTCTCCAGACCCAATTCGGCTAAGGTAGCTAGGCTAATATTATCCAAGCTTTGCCCAGCCTGCATGATGACATGCCCCTGACGCGCGAACTCGGCTTTCGTCATAATGTTCGACTTAGCAGCAACACCACCTTGCAAACGCAGTTGATAACCGGCATAAACGCACTGATCAGGGCGAATCACCGTGTCAGCACCCATCGGCAACCGAGCTCCCTGAATAATTTGTGCGGCACTGCCCATGGGTAGTTGAATCGCCGCTTCGTCCAAAGCAGGCGTGCGAGTGACCGGTATGGTCTGATCGATCATAGCGTCTTTGCTGCGGATGGCGTACCCATCGCTCATTGCCACAGCGAATGCTGGGATATCAGCAGGCACCAAGACATCTTCAGCTAGCACTCTATTGAGTGCGCTGCGCAATGTCACCTGCTCTGCGCTTATTGCTGGCGCATGCTGCATAATAAACTCTTGTGCTTGATTGAGGGTCAGAGTATGCCCCCACTGGCTGCCCATCACTATTGCTCGCATTAATGCCATTTGCTGCCCCACTATTGCCCTGTTACGCTTACTAGCGTTCAATTATGGTTTGTACCGCTACCCTGCGATTCTCAGCCACATTAAGCGCGAAGGTAGCTAGCTTAATCATGATTGGCATCAAGAGTTACATTGCCCAAGCTAAATAAAAGACAAATAATTGATCTGTCACCATACTTTGCCTGTTAAAATGGCACTAACGACAACAGTCAAATATAGAACACATAGCATTTTGTAATAATTTCCAACACATTAGGCACCACCATGCATGCTGATGCTCGGCAACAACAATTAGTAAAGCTGGCCACCTGGGCTTCTATACTCACTGCTATTTTTTTGATCATACTCAAAACTTGGGCTTGGCAAACCACCGCCAGCGTCAGCCTATTGGCATCTCTACTGGATTCGTTGATGGATGCAGCGGCTTCTATCATCAATTTTTTTGCCGTACGTTACGCCATGATACCAGCCGACGAGGACCACCGTTTTGGCCATGGTAAAGCCGAAGCATTAGCCGGCTTGGCCCAAGCCGGGCTTATCGGTTTGTCAGTAATATGGTTATTTGTGCAGTCTATTGATCGCATCTTGAACCCACAGGCTATTGTGCATACCGATATCGGTATTGCTATCATGCTGGTGAGCATCGTCGCTACCGCAGCCTTGGTGCTAGGCCAACGCTATGTAGTTGAGCGCACCCAATCTAACGCTGTGGCCGCTGATTCTTTACACTACCTATCTGACTTATTGATGAATGCCAGTGTCATAGTGGCCCTGTTATTAAGCGTATGGGGGTGGCAAGGTGCCGATGCCTGGCTTGCCATCGTGATTGGCTTTTATGTCTTGCACAGTGCCTGGGAAATAGGCATACAATCCATGCACCTACTACTGGACCGGGAACTAGAAGAAGCCGACCGTACTTTAATCAGTAACAGCGTGCTTCAACATGAGGGGGTGCTCGGTATGCATGACCTGCGCACGCGCCAATCGGGTTACACCAAGTTCGCCCAACTGCATTTGGAGTTACCTGACAGCATGCCTTTGATCGAGGCCCATGCCATTGCCGATGCTGTGGAAGCCAGTATTATGAATGCCATACCCAATGCCGAAGTTATCGTGCACCTAGACCCCATCAGCGTGGTACCCAATGAAGACCACGCCATGATGGATCGCGTGGTATCTATTGACACTGGTGAGCAGGAACACTGAGCCTGACACCACTGTCATGCCACACCTATAAACCCTGCTGGTTCGCCTTAAAGAATACGGGCACCAGACAGAAAATCATGACCACAAAGGCCAAGGTCCAACTAATTTGGCTAAGTATAAAACCGGCGGCCACCCATTGATCTGCCAATATGGGGGTGAATATACGCAACAAGACGGCCACTAGCATTGGCACCAATGACAGCCACAACCATAATCGCGGTTGACGCACATTACGCCCCGTATGACCAAGGCCCACTCGCAGCATCATACCCAATGTAATCATCCCCAAACCGCCCATGCTCCAAGCATGTATGCCGGAGAAGTAAAGGGACGGATACCAATAAGACAAGGACAACAATGCAGCCCCAAGTACGATCATGGCCAAGCCCAAATACAAACTCCACAAGAGTGGTACCCGCCAAATACTCTTGTCATGCCAGGTAACCAGCCGGGCCGCCAAAACCAAGGCTAAAGCCGCTGCAGTCAAAGCCACCACCAACTCGCCCGGCCAGGCAAAAAATACGATCAAAAATACCAAAAAAACCACCAAGGATGCACGATCAATCCATACGGGAGATGACAATTGCACTTTGCCGCCACTGGCCGCTCGCACAAAGAAAGGATACACCCGACGCAGGAATGTGAGGAGCAAACCCACTATAGAAAATAGCCCAAGAAATACGCCACCCTCGGCCCAAGCATAAACATTGTCCACCAAGCCCAAAGCACTGGCGGAGACCATCAAATTGGCCACCAATAACAGTATAAGTTTAGCCACTATGCCGCCCTGGCGTCGTTGTTTGGCCAGCCACACAGGTCTGATGAACACGCCATTTAGAAGCGCCAGAAAGATTACATCGGCCGTGGCGCCCAGCCACAACCAGTGACCACCGAGCAACCAGCCAATGCGCGCTAGCAGCCAGGCTCCAAGCATGACCTGTAATACCTGGGGAGCCGCCGTTGGATGCCCTGTCCAATTGCCCACAGCCGTGAGTAAGAAACCCGCAATTACTGCTGTAGCGTAACCCCACAAGAGTTCATGGGCGTGCCATTGGAACAGGCTTAATTGCCCAGCATCTGGCTGCCATGACCAGGCTAAAGTTGCTAACCACACCAACATATTTACTACGGCATAGGTAGCAGCAGCGGTGAAAAACACACGAAATGCCTTACTCCAAAAGGCTTCAATTCCATGTTTGGGTTCTTCAATATTAATCATTTTGATTCCTGTTAACGAATTGGAATTGGCAAATAGGCCAAGTTAAGAGCGCGCATGGGCGCTAATAAATACGACGCTTATAAGGGGGAACACTATGCCCCAATCCTTACCCACAGACCCTGATCAATATCAATTTTACACCGACAATTTATTCGGCCCCATACCCCAAATTATTTTAGCATAGCAGCCATTGCCCCTGGTCGCTGATTTCCCTAATCTAAGCACTGACAATCACTCCCTAATAAACACTGGAGAAGTACATGAAAGTAGGATTTATCGGTTTGGGCAATGTGGGTAGCAAATTAGCTGGCAGTTTGTTGCGCAACGGCTTTGACGTTATGGTCCGCGATCTCAATCAAGACTTTGTAAATAGCTTTGTTAGTCGGGGTGCTAGTGCCGCAGACTCCCCCAAAGAAATGGCCAGCGCTTGCGATATGATAATTACTTGCTTGCCATCACCGGCGGCTTGTTCGGCAGTAATGGAGAATGCAGACGGTGTCTTGGCAGGCCTATCTGCAGGTAAGATCTGGTTGGAAATGAGCACCACGGACGAGAGTGAAGTGCGCCGCATCGGTGCATTGGTGAAAGCCAAAGGGGCCGCGCCCATCGACTGCCCTGTGTCTGGTGGCTGTCACCGTGCTGACACGGGCAACATCTCCATTTTTGCTGGTTGCAGTCGTGAGGCCTTTGAACGCGCCTTGCCAGTGCTCACCACTTTAGGACGGCGCGTGTTGCACACAGGTGATCTAGGCACAGCCTCAAAACTAAAGGTGGTCACTAATTATTTGGCGACGGCTAACCTCATATCCTTAGCCGAAGCCTTAACCGCCTGCAAAGTTATGGATTTGGACATGAATGTGACCTACGAAGCCATCAAGGCGTCTTCGGGCAACTCTTTTGTGCACGAAACCGAGTCTCAAGTGACCCTCAACGGCTCGCGCGAAATCAATTTCACTGTTGATCTGGTATTAAAGGATGTTGGCCTCTTCAATACCCTCACCAAACGAGAGGGTATGAATTTGGACCTGGCGCCACTAATCGTCGACATTTTCCAACAAGCGCAAGATAACTATGGGCCACGTGAAAAGTCCCCTAACATTATACGCCGCTATGAAGAACCCATGGGCGTCAAGGTACTAGGTAATGGCTTCCCAGGTGATCTGCTAGATGACGAGCCTGAAGAACCAGGTTACGAAGTCAAAATCCCTGGCCGCCAGGATTATTGATTGTTTTTTGAGTCAGGGGGCAGACAACCCAAGCCCCCAAGTAAGACAGCATCCTCTTCTCTGACACCCTAATCTGCCACAAGGCTGCAATTGCTAGGCAGATCATGTACAATGCGCGCCTGATTAACTGTATTGATGGGATTATCATGACAGACACCACTGGCCCAAAGGCCACTACAGACGAAAAACTGCAAAAAGTCCTAGCCCGTGCTGGCATTGGTTCACGCCGTGAGATGGAACGTTGGATATCTGCCGGACGCGTCACTGTAAATGATGTCACAGCGCAACTTGGTGACCGTGTCACCTGGCGTGATAACGTCAGTGTAGACGGCAAACCGGTGCCATTGCAATCTTCCAACGATGCCGAACGTCGAGTGCTGGTTTACAACAAGCCTGAAGGCGAGATAGTGACCCGCTCTGACCCAGAAGGTCGCCCTACGGTTTTTGATAAGTTGCCACGCTTAAAAGGCGAGCGCTGGATTGCCATTGGCCGTTTGGACATCAATACTGCAGGCCTGCTGCTGTTCACTACCGACGGCGAACTAGCCAACTCTCTCATGCACCCTTCTTCGCAGATAGAGCGTGAATATGCCGTGCGTGTCATGGGCAACGTCACCATGGATAACGTTAAAGCCATGCACCAAGGTGTCTTGCTAGAAGATGGCATGGCCCGCTTTACGGATATTCAAGAATTTGGTGGTGAAGGCATCAACTCCTGGTACCATGTGGTCATCATGGAAGGCCGTAATCGCGAAGTACGTCGCTTATGGGAATCTCAAGGCTTGCGTGTTAATCGCTTGAAACGTGTACGTTTTGGCAATACCTTTCTGCCACCCGCATTACGTGCCGGCATGTGGATGGAAATGCCACAAGGTGAAGTCAACGCTCTGAGTCAATTTGCTGGTTTGCGCCCCAAAAAGGCTCCCCGCCGCTTACCCAAAGCCCAAGAAAGCTTTGATCGGCAGGCCAAGCGCCAACGCACACGCCGCCGGGTATAGCCGCACGCCTAGTGCACGGTTTCTTCGTCGGTAGTTTCATCCTGCATGGCCTGAAATTCCTGCGCCATGGCTTCCAACTCTTGTTGCTCTGGCTGAACGCCACGGGCGGGCGCCATGGTTTTTTCGTCCCAGCTCTCCAACTCGTCAAGTTCTGGCAGGTCGCTGAGTTGCTGCAAGTTAAAGTGGTCCAAAAAGGCCTTGGTGGTAGCAAACAGCTCAGGCCGACCCGGCACCTCTTTGTGACCAATACTACGAATCCAGCCCCGCTCCAATAAAGTGCGCACAATATTGGAACTCACCGCCACGCCACGAATGGCTTCAATTTCACCACGGGTAATAGGTTGCTGGTAGGCAATAATAGACAAGGTTTCCAATAACGCACGGGAGTATCGTTGGGGTTTTTCTTGCCATAGCTTGGCCACCCACTTGGCATGCTCCTGACGCACTTGAAAACGGTATCCGGAAGCCACCTCCACTAGCTCAAAACCTCGCTCTGCATAACTGGACTGCAGGGTTTTAAGGGCTGCACGTATCTGCTTGCTGCCAACACCGTCGTGCTCGTCAAACACTTTACTCAATTGCTCGACATTCAAAGGCTTGTCAGCGGCCAATAATAGTGCCTCTAGTATCGGTGCCAAATTGCTGATCATATGGGCATTTCCTGATTGGGAGTGTCTTTGTGGCCACCAAGGCTGACGTGAATGGGCCCAAATTGCTGGGCTTGTACAATTTGCACTAATTTTTCTTTCACCAGCTCCATCATAGCCAAAAAAGACACCACCACTCCCATGCGCCCCTCGGCAGGCTCAAACAAATTTTGAAATTCAATGATTTGCTCGTCTTGCAGGCGGGTAATAATCTGCGTCATGCGTTCGCGGGTACTTAATGCTTCACGAGTAATATGGTGGTGTTCATACATATCACAGCGCTTTAGCACCTCACGATAGGCGTTTAAGAGGTCTGACATGTCCACCTGAGGGTGGGGGCGCGCCTGTTTAACGTCGGGCATATCCATGCTAGCGCGAAAGTGGTCACGCCCCATACGGGGTAACTCATCGACCCGTTCGGCCGCATTTTTAAAACGCTCGTATTCTTGTAATTGCCGAATCAAACGAATACGGGGATCTTCTTCGTCTTCGTCTTCGCTCTGTTGGCGCGGTAGTAGGCTGCGGCTTTTAATTTCAGCCAACATGGCGGCCATCACGAGGTATTCACCAGCCAATTCAAATTGGTGGGTATCCATGAGCTCGATATAGGCAATGTATTGTTCGGTTATCTGCGCCACATCGATATTTAAGATATCCAAATTATGGCGACGAATGAGATACAACAGCAAATCCAGAGGCCCCTCAAAGGTGGTCTCTAAAAATACTTGCAGCGCGTCCGGTGGAATATACAAATCCACGGGAATGGCAAATTGTTGGCCTTGAACGAATGCTTCCATGGGGGCTATTTTGTACTGGCTAGCGCATAACTGCAAGGGGGGTCGTCATTTGCCAACATATCACTCAAAAGAGGCCCAATGATTCCCATACAGGACGACACTTTTTAGGTAAGCGTGGATAACGCCCCAATTTAACCCAAGGGTAATCCGGAGAATGAAAATCACTGCCCACCGAGGCCATCAGCTCGTAACGTTCACATATATTAGCCAGATCTTCAGACATACCATGGGGCTGATTTCCGGTACACACTTCTAGCGCTTGGCCACCAGCGTCTTTAAAGTCTTCTATCATACGAATGCGCTTGCTGCGCGTTAGTTTGTAGCGCCCGGGATGGGCGATCACGGCAACGCCCCCCGCCTCGTTAATCCACTGCACCGTATCGGCCAAGGCAGGCCACAGACTAGATACATCGCCAACTTTACCAGCACCCAGGTATTTATCAAAGGCCGCTGAAACCGAGTTCACCATGCCTTGTTTGACCATGTAACGGGCAATATGTGGGCGCCCCACTTGATTATCACCAGCCTCGCCACAGGCTCCTTCTAAGATATTATTGAAGCCGCGTTTTTCTAGTTTATAGGCTATACGCTCTAACCTTTGCATGCGCACTGCATTTAAATGCGCTTCGGCTTTCAAAATAGCATCACTATTTATATTTATATTTAAACCAACAATATGTATACCTATTTTTGACCATTGACTAGACAGCTCAATTCCAGATATTAATTTTAGGCCTAAATTATCTATTGGTTTTAATTGACGATGAGCTGCTACCGTATCATGGTCGGTTATAGCCAAGTGGGTAATATTACTTTCTAAAGCTAAGTTAATTAACCCTTGTGGTGATAACTTACCATCGGAACAGGTAGTGTGACAGTGTAGATCAAAATGCGGCATTTTTTCGGTAGTGTTTTAATTTAAATAAAAATATATTAAAATAGACGTGTTCTTTATTATATAGCCTATAATAAAGAACACGCTACTTAATTTAGTAGCAACTAGTTAATTAATAAACTTTCGCTTAGCAGCGATGCTATATATAATCTTATAGACAATTAATTAGGTATAAATCTTACCATAGATTAAGTGCTTACTCGGAGAAAATATGAGTAATTTTGGTGATATTGCCCGTAATAAAAATCGCTTACGTGCTGCATGCAAAGATTTGACTGCAACACAAATGCAAACCATGGCCGACAATTTGGCCGAGTTCATTATTAAGCGTGCCGAAGAAGCCACCGCGGCCCAGGCTGCTGCGGCTGAACA
>JAAERS010000092.1 GCA_024230095.1 Gammaproteobacteria bacterium
GTGCTCCCGCACCCATTGCAACTGAGCAAGATCCACCACATCACGCAAATTCATACGGATAAACTCAGCCGCATCCTTCATGTCCTTCACCTTGTCATCCATGTAAGGGCTTAAATTAGCAAACTGCGGTAAACCTGCCCGTACAGTCGCCAAGCTCCAATGGGGCCGTAGGCAAGATTGCCATACGCTAGCTGGGGTGATTTTTGGTGGCACGCTCAAGCCACTTTTTAAGGCCTTAATGCGCCGGCTCGGTGTGGGCACATCCACTGTCACAACAAGATTGTTACAACCTACCGCCTTCACCCTCGCCAGCAGGTCCAAGCACATTGCGCGATCGGCAGGAGGATACAGCTGAAACCAAAAGTTATCCCCAGCATGCTGGGCGGCGGCCTCTATACTGACTGTCGCCACCGTGCTCAGCACAAAGGGTAAATTGGCCCGTTTCGCCGTTTTAGCATGCATGATAGACGCATCAGGCCAAATTAGCCCACTGAGCCCTATGGGCGCAATACCAAAGGGCTGTGCATAGGTCTTGCCAAATAAGCAAGTGCTAACATCGGGTTTGGCATAACCATGCATGTAATGGGGCGACAACAGCACCTCATCCAATGCCTGACGATTACGCTGAACAGCCAGATTGGCATTACAGCCTTCTTCAATGTAATCAAAAGCAAAGCTGGGAATGCGTTTGCGCGCCAGCTGTTTTAAGTCGGCAATACAGTGAGCTCGGTCAACAGCTGGCATTTGGGTATCTCCTAGTCTGCAATAGCCGCCATAAAGCGCTGCTTAATGCTCAGCGCTGTGAGAGGGATTTCACCACCTACTTTATCATTACCAGCGTTAATGAAGTAATGCACAAATTGCTTTTTATCACGCAGGGCTTGCTGCATCTGCTCGGCATTGTCGGTCATCACTCGTGAACTAATACCAATGGCTTGGGCAATACCTGAAAGGTTAAAGCCTTTCGAACTAAGCGTGGGTTGATTGCCGGTAGAACCCCAACTGCCATTATCTAAACAAATAAGCGTTAGGTTATCTGGCTTTAGCGCCGCCAAATCAAACATCTGGTTCGGATTAAAGAACATAGAACCATCACCATCCACAATATAAACATGGCGTTCTGGTACAGCCATGGCCAAACCAATGCCAACATTCACAGCCGCACCTAAAGCGCCCAGCATATAGAAATTGGTATCACGATCGTCTGTGTTATAGACCTCTTTAGACGGAAAACCAATTTGCGACAAAACAATATCACCGGCGGCAACAGTGGGCATGATCTGACCAATGGCACCGTGGCGTGTCACACTTGGCGCACCAGAATATGCGGGCACATCCACATTAACCGGTTGCAAAGCAGGGCTGCCGAAGTCATGATAATCTGCTGAGTTTTGTTCCCACAGCTCTGGCGACATCAAAAACACTTTCACTTTGTTTTGCGCAAAACAAGCCGCCACTTCTGCATCAATATTATCTAGATCCTCAGCTTTAGCCAGAATCTTGTATTCCACATCGATAGCATTAAGCAGGTCTTCAACCTTACCACCAAAAATAATCTGCGCTTCGATCGGTTCTTGGAAGTAACCACGCCAAGAGACAAAAATAGGCAAACCAACCTGGTACAGCTTCTGCAGCGTATATAATTCTGTAACCAGATTACCTAAGCCCGTATTTTGAATCATCATCGCTGAGCGTTTGTGCCCCAAACTGCGACCAAAACACAAACCCAATCCGGCAGACTCTTTGGTAATATCCCAAACTGTCATATCAGCCGGTTTGTGGTACATCAAAGCGTTCATCTTGTTACAGGGCAAATAGGTAACAACATCCACCTCATTGGCCGCCAAAGATCCCCAAATACGCTCACTATTATTCATATTCACTTCCTATATCAACCGCACTCTACAGTGGGTTCTAATACAATTTTCGCTGCTGCCACCTTGCCATTATGTAAATCAGCAAAAGCCTCAGCCCCCTCACTCAAAGCGCGCGTTTCCACCCACGCCAAATCTCCTAAACGCCCTTGTGCCAGCATGTCCAGAGAGGCCTTCATGTCAGCATGGGTATAGCAGTAATTACCCAAAAAGGTCACTTCCTGTAAGGTCAAACGGCGAGTATCTAAACCTTCGTTGCTATCCTGCAAACCGACATGAGATAAAATACCTCCTGCCACCACCTGCGCTGATGCCATGCGACGCGTTGCACCGCTGCCTACGCAGTCAATCACAACGTCATACTCCGTGCTATTGGGCACAGCCTCGCTGAGTGGATCAAACACCTGGGCAACAGGAACACCTGAAATCTTCTGTGCAGAAACGGTTCCACGACGTAAGGCATTGGTTTCTGCCAAGGCCACCTTGTGACAACCCTTGGCATGCAATATCAAGGCTGCCAGCAAACCAATGGCTCCACCCCCAATAACCAGCACTCGCAATTCAGAGACCGGCCGATAGCTACAGCGTTCAATTTGCACCACCGCATGCAAAGCGGTGGCGGTTGGTTCCGTCAAGCTTGCAACCCAGGGCTCTATAGGTCGATCTGGGAACAGTAGGTTAGAACGCTTAATAACGACATACTCAGCGTACGCACCAGCCAGATACATACCAATCAATTCCCTTTCAGCACATAAATTGGCCCGCCCACCCAAACAGTGACCACAATGACCACAGCTCATTAAAGGGTTTACCACGGCTAGCTGACCATCTAACTCACCACCTTCAACATAGCCGGCCACTTCATGGCCTAAAATTAATGGTGGTACTCGACGCTCATCAAGGCCATGATAAGCATGCATGTCTGAGCCACAAATGGCTGTAGAAGCAACCCTTAACAGCACCTCATCAGCCGCCGCGTGGGGTTTTGGCTCATCCCTGAACTGCATCTCCTGTGTATTTGTATAGACTAGCGCTTTCATAACTTCATCCTAACTGTGCTGTTAATTTATTTAGCAGTAAAACCACCATCAACATGAATCACCTGTCCTGTAATATAAGCAGACGCTGGACTGGCCAAGAACACACTAATACCATCCAAGTCCTCTAACTCACCATTGCGCCCAATCGCTGTTTGTTTCGCCAAGCCTTGCAACAGCTGTGGCTGCGAAAAAACCGCTTGCGTCAATGCGGTAGCAAAAAAACCTGGCGCAATAGCATTGCAGGTAACACCACTAGCCGACCAAGCCTCAGCCATAGCACGAGTAAGTTGAGCCACCGCCCCCTTGGATGCGCCATAGGCAATGCCATTAGAAAAAGCTCTGCTGGACTGCAAGGAAGCAACATTAATCACCCGCCCCCAACCACGCGCCTGCATGGCAGGCACCAGCTTTTGTGCCAACAAAAAAGGTACTTTTACATTTAAATCCTGAGTTTGATCCCAGCTCTGACTGGTCACTTGATGTGCCGGCTCGCGTAAATTGATACCGGCTGTATTACACAAAATATCAACTGTACCAAAACAATTCACGGCCTCTTCCACCAGCGCATCAAGACCCGTAGTTTGCAATTCATGCAGTAAATCAGCCACCACGTAAGTCGCATCAATTTCAGACTCTGCCAGCTCTTGCTGCAACGCTTGCAAACTCGCTTGCCCTCGTGCCACCATCACCAACTTGGCACCTGCAGCTCCTAAAGCACGCGCTTGCTGGGCCCCAATACCGGATGATGCCCCAGTAATTAAGGCCACCTTGCCTTGCAGACTAAATGCCTGTAACGCCTTAGCGAGCAAGATCAAATTCCTCTTTGGGGAAGTACTTCTTTAAACGATCATCACCCGCTCTAGCATGGCCTTCCATGCCTTCTAAGCGGGAGATACGCGCCGCAGCCGCGCCGACTTCTCTATTGGCTTCTCTGGTCATGCGCTGGGTGGTAACAGTCTTGGTAAACTTACCCACAGATAAACCACCCGTATAACGTGCAGCACCCTTGGTAGGTAAAATGTGATTGGTGCCTGAGCACTTATCGCCGTAGGTTACAGTGGTTTCTTCACCCACAAATAGCGAGCCATAATTGGACAGACTCTGCACCCACCAATCCAAATCTTCACACTGCACCTCTAGGTGCTCGGCCGCATACTTGTCACTCACCTGTACCGCTTCTTCACGTGTATCACAAACTATCACTTCGGCATAATCCGCCCAGGCACTTCGAGCAGCAGAACGGGATGGTTCAGGCATATCTTCAATCAAACTAGGCACCAGCTCTATCACTTTGTTGGCGAGCTTTTCATCAAGACTAATCAACCACATAGGAGAATCTGGCCCGTGCTCACCTTGACCAACAAGATCACCGGCAACAATGCAAGGGTCGGCACTAGCGTCAGCCAGCACGGCGATTTCTGTTGGCCCAGCAAACATATCAATGCCCACACGACCAAACAACATACGCTTGGCTTCGGCTACAAATCGATTGCCAGGTCCCGCCAAGACATCAGCCGGGCGGCCTGTATACAAGCCAAACGCCATAGCGGCAATACCTTGCACTCCACCAAGGGCCAATATTGTATCTGCACCAGAATAATTGGCCGTATATAAAATAGCATCATTGACACCGGTATCAGGTTTCGGCGGTGAGCAGGCAATCACCGTTTCTACGCCTGCTGCCTTAGCGGTAGCAACCGACATAATAGCCGAAGCCACATGAGCATAACGACCGCCAGGGATATAGCACCCCGCCGTTTGCACTGGAATTTGTTTCTGCCCGGCCCACAGCCCTGGCGATAACTCCATTTCAAATTCTTGTAACGATTCCCGTTGTGCCTGAGCAAACCGAGAGACACGATCATAAGAAAACTTGATATCATCTTTAACGCGCTGTGATAACCGCTGGCCAGCCTGTTCTATTTCTTCAGCGCTAACAACAATATTGCCATAATAACTGTCCAAGTCTTGTACATACTGCTGACAACGCGCCTCACCTCCAGCTTCAATCTGCATCAACATATCCGCAACAATAGCTCGCGTATTGTCTTCGCCTGTAGTAGGGGACTTTGCCGCCTGCTTAATGTACCTAATGGCCATGGTATTCTCCAAATCAAAGCTAAAATGAATGAGACAGCGTATAATTCATATTTTTGTATGCGCTTACATTTACTGTATCAGAAATAATAAGCCAGTTAAAGAAGCTAAACAAGAATTTTTTATAATATTTGTAAGCGCATACATTTTCAATTACAATGATGCTAGTTTCGATTTAAACAGGTCTCACTTTGTCATACATGTTAACTTCAGGCAAACCCGCTACCCAATCCGACGTTGCCAAAGCGGCTGGCGTATCAACCGCTACGGTGTCGCGGGTATTAAACCAACCAGAATCCGTACGTGAAGATGTGCGCACTCGGGTACGCCAAGTGATGAGACAACTCAACTATGTGGCCGATGCCGCCGCACGCACCTTAGCCAGCAAGCGCTCTGGCACAGTGGGTGCAGTTATTCCAACCTTATCAAACGACATCTTCGCCAATGGCATTGAAGCCTTTGAAAACACCTTAAATGAGGCTCGTTTTAGCCTCATGCTAACCACCTCTGGTTATAGTTCACATCAGGAATTGGCTCAAGTGCGCATGCTTATTGAACGCGGCGTCGATGCCATCATGCTGGTTGGGCATAGCCACGACCCGCTGGTCTATGAACTACTCGACCAGCGCCATATTCCCTACGTTGAAACATGGGCATACCGCAATGACCCACAACACCCGTGTGTAGGTTTCGACAATACCAAAGCGGCTCTACAAGCACCACAATACCTGCTCGATTTGGGCCATCAAAAATTTGCTGTTATTAGTGGTATTGAAGCAGATAACGATCGCGTAAAAGACCGCCTGACAAGCATGCAAGAGCTGTTTGCGCAACATAACATAAACCTAACCTATGACAGCATTAAGCAATGCCCTTATGATATCAACGCTGGACGCCAAGCCTGTCGCCAACTGATGGCCCAACAAGCTCCCCCCACAGCCATTGTGTGCACCAATGATGTACTTGCCATAGGTGCCCTTTTAGAATGCCAAGCCAGTGGCATAAAAGTGCCGGAGCAGGTATCAATTACCGGATTTGATGACCTGCCCCTAAGCGCCAATCTAACACCTGCCTTAACCACCATGCATATACCTTTTAAACTAATGGGAGAAAAAGCGGCCCAATTCTTGATTGACCACCTCAATGACAAGCAGCCCATGGCTAATACCGAAGTTGAGGTGAAGTTAGTAGTTCGCCAATCCAGCGCGCCACCACCCTCATAAATATACTTTTATTGCTTAGTAAGCGCTGGTTTTTATTGTTTACGCTGACAATTGCGTTTAGGCTTGGGGTTTTTTGACCCTCAATGTCCCAAGCACTTATGAACAAACTTTCCAAAAATCTGCAGGGCATGCTCTTAATGACCCTTTCCATGGCTTTGTTTACCGTGGCAGACATGAATCTAAAACTGGCTTCACAAACGGTCACGACTGGCCAAATTACCCTCACCTTGGGCATCGGCGGCACACTGTCTTTTTGGCTCTTGCTGCGCCACCAAAAACAACCTTTGTTTAGCCCAGTCATCTTTGAGCCTGCGGTTTTGTTGCGCACTATTGGTGAAATCATAGCCACGGTATTCATTATACTCGCCCTCACCTACTCATCCTTTACCGGCGTCACCGCCATCATTCAGACTTTACCACTACTGCTGACACTGGCTTCTTTTTTATTCTTGGGAGAAAAGGTCGGTGTGCATCGCATGAGTGCCATTGCCGTCGGTTTCATCGGCATGCTGCTCATTGTGCGCCCTGGGGCCGATGGCTTTGATGCCTACTCACTATTTGGCGTTGCCGCGGTACTAGGCATGACCCTGCGTGACCTAGGATCTCGCCTTGCCGCTAGCCATCACTCTTCCGTGCGCTTAGTCGTCTATGGCACTATGGGACAAATACTGGCAGGCCTTGGTTTTATGGTTTTTGAACCTGCGCCCACCTGGCCTAGCTTTGACGCCTGGTTACACCTATTAGGCTTGGTGTTTTTTGCCAGCATTGCCATTGTGGTTATTACCAAAGCCATGCGCACCGGTGAAGTTTCCGCCGTTAGTCCGTTCCGCTATACACGTCTATTTTTTGGCATCCTAGCAGGCGTCCTCATATTTGATGACCAGCTAGACAACTACATGCTTAGCGGCTGTGCCATTATTCTGTTGGCCGGCCTTTATGTATGGCAAAGAGAGCACCAAAAAATCACCACCCCTTAATTGTAATAACTGCCTACTATTGACAGTTTCTTTCTATTGATTTACATTGTTAATCATTAACAATGATAACAAAATACGCTATGACTTATAATTTGCACGAGGGCCTTGGCTATAAGCTCACTCTGGCCGCTCAAGTGAATAATCAAATCTTAATTAAGCTGCTCGCCGAACTGAATCTGACTCGGCAAATGTGGTGTATTCTGGTCGCCGTGGGCGAACAACAAATCCACCAACCCTCCGCTATTGCCGACTATATTGGCATTCAAAGAGCCGCTGTATCGCGCACACTCAAAGACATGCACCAAAAACAATTACTTGTGCGCACCAATGCTGCAGACAATGCTAAGCAGACCTTGGTACACCTAACGCCACAGGGACTAGACTTGCTCTCCAGCTCCCTCCCCATGACCGAACAAAGTGCCATTCGTCTGAAGAACAAACTCAGCAAAGCTGAACGTGCTGAGCTGGAACGGTTGCTCAACAAATACCTTTCCGGCCCATTGGAAGCTCCTGCACGCATCTAACAACCCTAATCTAGGATGCATTATGAACAAGTTATTTTCTTACCGGAATCGCCCTCTGCACAAGGGGCCCTATGCACTAGAAAAACTATTAACCACAGAGCAACTGCCTGACTACAGCCAATTGCCACCCATGCAAGGGCTGGAATTTAAACGTGCCCATGACCCTCTATCCATTGTCAATGCAATGGCGTCCTATCAGGCCACCTTAGACACCATTCGCGAGGGCAGTGTTAAACAAGAGGTTGCTACCATACCCAGTGCCCCGCAGGAACGCAGCGACCACCTCAAGGCCTTTGGCTATTTTTGTGATGCCTCGATGATGGGCGTGTGCAAAATCCCATCCCAAGCCTGGTTAGCGACCCCTATCATTAACACTGGCGTTGCTCAGTTAGCCGACACCCTGGCCAATAAGCAGGTGAAGACCTTGGCTTCTGGTATTGATGTTATTTTAGCCATGGTACGCGAGGCGATGCAGGCACCTGCTACAGATTGCACCAACCATACCCATGCCTTAGTGTTCCTATACGAGCACCCTCGTGACACCCATGAACATGAGCCGGGCACTGACTGGATTAATGATGCTCAGAATCACCGTTCCGCATTGCGGGCCGCCGAAAGCGCTTCGGTATTGTCGGCTTATCTTCGCTCCTTGGGTTATGAAGCCAGGGCACACTCAGCATCAGCTAGCAACATCGACTTACCTATCGCTGCTGTTGCGGCCGGCATAGCCTCTATCCAAGAGGGAGCCGCAGTCAACCCTCATGTGGGCCGTCGATACAGCCTAGCAGCGGTGACAACAAACCTCACCATGGCGCCCGATGCCTATTTAAAATCCGGCCAAAAACCACTATGGCAAGACCGCTTGCTACCTAGTCACAGTGCCACCCGCAAACCTGCTGAAGCTTATGCCAAGCGTCACTTTGTGGATGGTGCCCACCCCTTTGAAAGCATCAAAAAAGTAAATCAACCGACCACCTATATTGATACGGCTAACATACCCCGCGTACCAAAACGTGCAGACATGTTTGCGCGCTCCTTATTCGGTGATCTGGGACCCAAAAACCAGGCCGCAGCGAAAAACGGTAACTATGTGCGTAAATCGGCTAGCTCCTTTGCTTTCCGACCTGCCTTAGGCGCAATGGTCTTGTTGCAAGATGGCGATAAAGCCAAACACATCCATGCCAGCACCCATGATGCGGCTCGTAATGCGGCCAATATAAAGGCTACAGCTTACTGGCTTGGCTGCGATGCTGTTGGTTTATCTGCCTGCCCAGACTGGACCTATTACAGCCATAACGCCGCTGGTGAAGCCATCACACCCTATCATGACAATGCTATTTCTATCGTCATTGATCAAGGCCATGAGACCATGGAAGGGGCCAGTGGTGATGACTGGATATCCTGTGCCCAATCTATGCGAGCCTACCTACGATTTTCGTTACTTGGCGGCGTCCTAGCTGAGCAAATTCGTAATCTAGGTTATACCGCCAATGTACACACCGTAATAAGCTCTGACGTTATCCAACCACCTTTGGTATTGCTCTCAGGGTTAGGTGAAGTTAGCCGCATTGGCGAAGTCATTCTAAATCCGTTACTCGGACCGCGTCTGAAAGCAGGCACGGTAACCACAAACATGCCCATGAGCCACGACAAACCCATTGACTTTGGGCTGCAAGAATTTTGTGAAAACTGCAATAAGTGCGCGCGCGAATGCCCATCAGGTGCCATCACCGCTGGCCCCAAAAAAATGTTTAATGGCTATGAAATTTGGAAATCAGACAGCCAAAAGTGCACCACTTACCGCATCACCACAGAAGGTGGCTCTATGTGTGGACGCTGCATGAAAACCTGCCCTTGGAACCTAGAGGGTTTATTTACAGAAATGCCTTTTCGCTGGTTAGCTAGTCACTTACCCGGTGCTGCCAAGTTATGGGCTACTATCGACGACCGCTTGGGCAACGGCCGCATTAATCCCGTGAAAAAATGGTGGTGGGACTTGGAAATGGTGAATGATGGGCCCTACACTATCCCGTTACACCCAGTAAACGAGCGGGAGCTACAAACCAATCTGGATATCAAACCAGAAGACCAAACTATGGCGGTTTATCCAGCCAACTTGTTGCCACCACCCTACCCTTTCCCCTACCCTATGGATCGGGAAGCGGGCATCCAAGCCTATGAGGCAATGCTGGACCCTAAACAGCATCAACTCAGACGGGCACAAGGCCTCCCCCCAGAACATCAATACCTTCGCGGTGAGGTAAAGGATGCTCCCGTGATTCAAGTGGAGCTGATTGAAGCACAAAAACTGTCTGAAAAAACCAGCAAATATCAATTTCGTAGCCTTGACGGTAGCTCTTTACCTAAGGCTACGGCCGGCTCTCATATTGACGTGGTAGTCGCACCGGAGTTTTTTCGCCAGTACTCCCTTTCTTCAGATCCGGGACAAACAGACGTATACGAAATTGCCGTACTCAGGGAAGATCAAGGCCGTGGCGGATCCCTACTTATGCACCGCATATTCACAACCGGTCGCAAACTATTTATTTCTAAACCCATCAACCATTTCCCACTGCATGAAAGTGCCAACATGACCTACTTAATGGGCGGCGGTATCGGCGTCACGGCTATGATTGCCATGGCCCATCGTCTGCATGCTCTAGACAAGGCGTTTGTTTTACATTACTCCTGCACCCATGCTGCCGATGGGGCTTTTGAGGCGGATCTACGGGCCATGCCTTGGGGCGATAAAGTACACCTGCATTACTCTGATCAAGGTAGCCGCGCCGACCTCAACGCTATTTTGCAATGGCAAGACCAGGCTCAGGTATACACCTGTGGTCCTGAACACTTTATGCAAGCTGTATTTGCCGCGGCACAAGCCAATGGTTATGCACAAACACAGTGCCATATGGAATATTTCAGCGTGCCCGAACAACCCGAGTATGAAAACCACGAGTTCACCCTAAAGCTAGTCAAATCCAAACGTGAGTTCATCATACCTGCAGATAAAACCCCTACTGAGGTATTAGTAGAAGCAGGAATCAACATTGAATTGAAGTGTGCGGATGGCATCTGTGGCGTTTGTAAATGTGGCATTGTCAGTGGTGACGTGGAACACCGAGATTTTGTGTTATCCAATAAACAGCGAGAAACCGAAGTCATTCTGTGCCAAAGTCGGGCCGCCCAAGCTGGCGGTGTATTGGAAGTGGATATGTAATTTGAATTTACTTATTCATTGGTGCCGCGCTCGTCTTCAACATGTTGCAATAAAGAATCAGCTTGCTGTTTAGACAAGCCAAAATCTTTGCGCAGTTGCTCCAAAGAGCGTCTCTCGACAGCATCCACGATGCCATCAGCCAAAGCGTGGCGCACCCGATCTTGGAATATTAACTTACGCTTTTCCATTTGGTTATTAAAAGCGTTAGCGATAATGCCCGTCATTAAAGCCACCACCGATACTCCCATGATAGCAGTCAACACCGCTACAAACTTGCCCCCATTAGTGATGGGAGTGACATCACCAAAGCCAACTGTGGTCAAGGTAATGAGGGCCCAATACATGGCCTCGGGGATAGATCCAAATACATCGGGTTGTACTTTATGCTCGGCATAGTAAATGAGCGAAGAGGCGACAATAAACACCAAGACAAAAAGATAAAAAGCGGCATAAAAAGACCGCTTTTCCTGCACAATGGCACTGAACAAATCCTCTACTGCCGTATTGTAATTGGACAGCTTGAAGATACGTAACAAACGCAAGGTACGTAACACACGTAAGTCCAACCCAGGAAAAAAGGCTTGTAGATAAAAAGGGAGTATAGAAAACAAATCAATGAGGCCACTAAAACTAAATATATAAGCACGTCGTGGGCGATGCGGGCCCGTCGCTTCTTCATCAGGCAACTTGGCCTTGGCCGACCAAAAGCGCAAAATATATTCTAGGGAAAAAATAACCACGCTCACCATTTCAATCACGGCAAACAAGCTAGCATAACGCAGACCTAATGAAGCCACTGATTCCAAGGCCACAGCAATAATATTGATCACTACCAGGCTGGCCAAAAAAACATCCACGCGCTTGCTGGTTATATCACCATCAGAACCGGGTTCTAATATTTCATTAACGCGCCGTTGAAAATTGTGTGCAGTCATAATTCTAACCTAGCCTGATAACAGAACAAGCTATTATGCTATCCCAGCTGGGCTTAGTGTTCAATCAGCCAGCGTCTTGCAAGTCACTTCCAGATTTGGGCAGCAGGAACTGCCAAACCAACCCTACCCAAACAATACCAGCACTCACATAAAGGCTCTGTCATTATGCATCCATATGACGCCACCGGTCTCACTCATTTGTAAGGCTTGTTGATTGTATATTGTCACAATTAACTAATGGCCCAGTGACACGCACCGGCCCCAAAACTAGGCGCCTGGAGCCGCTAATTACAACGCCCAAAATTGATGAGGTAACCACAGTCTAATAACCACCTACTCTTGGTTGGTGGTGAACAGCGTAGTAAAGGGTGTCGCGGAAATTAGTGGGCTAACTATCACCTAACAAACTGGTGATTAGCTGCACTAACCCGTCCTGTGTGTAAGGTTTGATGTATACCTCGTCAAAGCCAGCCGCATCTAACTGGGTGCGCCCCTTGCGGGTGATGATTGGACTAGCAGTAGATGCAACGAGTTTAACAGGCTTATCTTGGCGCAAGTTATCTCGTAGAAAACGCGCAGCGTCAATACCACGCATATCCGGCATGGCGATCGCCAAGATAATCATGTGGTAGTCTGTTTCTAAAGCCTTAGCACAAGCCTCAACGCCTGTGCTAGCAAAGTCGATGTCAATATCAAGGCCGGCAAAATATTCAGCGAATATTTTATTATCAAGATCCCCATCAACCAATAACAAACGAGTAGTCATAAATCCCTCAAAACCAACTCACTACTTCCTAACTCTTTCTATGAATACGGATTAGCCTAAATTTATTTACACATATCGGACCCATATTAGCAGAACGACAAAGAGTGTTTCAATTAGCAAATGTGGTTAAATTTAGTACACATAATGATTATTATGATCACTATAGCAGACATTGTGATTACCATAACTGCCCATATGCCACTTTTATAATTTTGGATATATACTGGCAAACTTTTTCTACTACACCAAGGGCATCACAAGCCCCACTCGGGGATTTCTACAATCTTCCGCTATACCCCTAACCACTGTTGTTGAACTTCTCTATTAGTTCGAATTTCGTCAGGGCGACCATGCCACTGAATTTGCCCCTTTCCCATGACACTGACTTCATCCGCTAGGCTAACGGCAAAGCCAAAATTTTGTTCCACAAGGATGATGGTCAAGCCTGTCTCCTTGAGTGCTTTTAGCTGCTCATGGATTTGCTTGACTATTATGGGCGCCAAACCCTCAGTTGGTTCGTCAAGTATCAGTAGCTTTGGATTCATTAATAAAGCACGAGCAATGGCCAGCATTTGCTGCTCGCCGCCAGATACCTCATTGCCATAGTTATCGGATCGCTCTTGAAGCCTTGGAAATAGTTCATATATTCGACCCAACGTCCAACCATCTTTATGGTCAGGACTTGCAAACCGAGTGGCCGTCAGCTCCAAATTTTCCAACACTGTCAATGAGGGAAAGATATCTCTGGTTTCTGGTACATATGCCACGCCCCGACCGGCAATGTTGTATGGCTCACAGCCGGCAATATTGTTACCCTCAAATAGAATATTTCCTGATTTCGGTTTTATGAGCCCCATAATAGTTTTCAAGGTCGTGGTTTTGCCGGCACCGTTACGCCCTAGTATTGTGTGCAGAGAACCCTGAGACAGCTCCAATGAGACATCAAAGAGCACTTGTGTTTCGCCATAACCTGACTG
Source organism: Gammaproteobacteria bacterium (assembly GCA_024230095.1). GTDB lineage: Bacteria > Pseudomonadota > Gammaproteobacteria > Pseudomonadales > Balneatricaceae > Njordibacter. Next base: position 13,634 of record JAAERS010000092.1, read on the forward strand.
CAAATCACTAATTTCAAGCATCTTCCCACGTTCCCAGATATATTTCTTGTAATAAGCGACTGCTTTTGGCCTCATCGGGAGATCCTTCAAACACCACCTCGCCCTGGTTCAGCACTGTCATGCTGTCGGCCACATCAAACGCTAAACTCATATCGTGCTCAATGATAACGATCGTTAATTCACTTGGTAGGCGCTTTAAAACGTGATGAAATGCATGGATCATCTTGGGCCCAACGCCTGAAGTCGGCTCATCCATCAACAGCACACTTGGCTGGGTAGCTAAAGCCAAACCAACTTCAAGCTGCCGCCTAATACCATAAGAAACATCGGTGACATATTTATCTAAATGGTGGGTCAAATCCACTTGAGCAGCCGTATCGCGTACGATAGCCATGACATCCGGCGTAGTGAGTGAGTCACGCCACATAGACATGGAATGACCGGTATTGACGGAAGCAGCCAAAGCCAAATTTTCGCCTATTTTCAAACCATCAAATAGCGTATTTTGTTGATAGCTGCGTGATAACCCGTGTTTTGCACGCTCTTCAACGCTCCAATTTGTGACATCTTTACCATCAATTTTGATGGTTCCTGAATCTGGAGAAAAAACACCCACAAGCTGATTAAATAATGTTGTCTTGCCTGCGCCATTAGGGCCAAGAATGACACGGCGCTCACCTTTCTCAACATTTATGGTGACATCACGGGTGACATGTAAGGCGCCAAAATGTTTTGATAGCTTCGCAACTTCCAGCATCCGTCATTCCTCCTCACTAATCACGTTAGTTGAAGTTGAGGACCTGCTGCGTAAACGTTGCTCAATATATGCTTCGAGCGAGCCATATAAGCCTTTGGCTCCGCCCATGACAACGGCGATTAAGATAATGCCCACAGCCAGATGCCAATAATTGGTATACTCACTGACTTGGTGCTTTAACAAAATAAAAGCCGCTGCGCCTACAATTGGCCCAAAAAGAGTGCCCAGGCCACCTAATATTGTCACTACCAGAACTTCTCCAGAGTATGTCCACATAAGCAAGTTGGGCGAAATAAACATAATATGTTGAGCGCCCAAGGATCCGGCCAGCCCTAAGATCAACCCTGATAGGCCAAAAACATGGGCTTTGATTCGGCTGACATTCTGTCCGATAGCGAGTGAGCGTTGCTCACTATACATCAAACCAACAAGGCTGCGACCAAGGCCTGATGACAATATTCTCCAGGCAAACAGATAACAACAAAACAAGGCAAATAAACAAACTAGAGCAAAGTTTCTTGAGTCAAACAGATCTATGTTTATGGCGCTAAGATCGAGCCGAGGAATCCCAGAAAGACCGTTATCA
>JAAERS010000093.1 GCA_024230095.1 Gammaproteobacteria bacterium
TGCATTACACTGCAGACACAAACAAATGTGCCCTGCTCAAAGGGCATTCTCACCAAACAACCAGCCACAAACTGAACCTCTGGCTGACCACACGTAGCTCTTGCCGCGTGTGGCAAACTACTGAGTCTGGCCCAAAAGGTGCCTGAGCGCTTATAATGAAGCCACCCCAACATCAGGAACATGTGCGCAGACACTGTGCCATGGCTTTAAGCGCCCCAAAGAGATAAGCAAATCATGCTACACGTCGCACTATTTGAACCAGAAATCCCCCCAAACACTGGCAACATTATCCGCCTATGTGCCAATACGGGGTTTCAGTTACACCTCATTAAACCACTGGGTTTTGACTTGCAAGATAAAGCCATGCGTCGGGCAGGCTTGGACTATCATGAATGGGCAAATATGCAGGTACATGAGAATTTTGACGAGTTCATTACTAGAGCCCAGCCGAAACGGCTATTAGCACTCACCACCAAGGGTAGTGATTGTTATAGTAAATTAACGTATGAAGCAGATGATGCCGTGATTTTTGGCCCTGAAAGCCGAGGTTTACCAGAAGCTATTCGCCAGCAGTGCGATGAGCGGCTGCGCTTACCAATGAAGGCGACCAGCCGCAGCTTAAACCTATCCAATTGTGCAGCCATTGTGGTGTACGAGGCATGGCGACAGTTAGGTTTTGCGGGCGCCGAATAGAAACATGAGAGGGGTCTGATCTGCATCAGACCCCAAAAGCCAAGCTACTTAGTGCGTAACTTCTTCGCTTTCTTGTTGCTCTGCTTCAGCACCATCAGCCGCTGCCGCTTGTTGGGCCAAGTTCTGTGCATATAGGGCATCAAAGTTGACAGGAGCCAACATGAGCGTTGGGAAGCTGCCACGGGCAACAAGGCTGTCTACAGCCTCTCGCGCATAAGGGAATAGGATATTCGGACAGAAAGCCCCCAATACCTGACCCATTGCCTGCTCTGGCACATTGGCAATATGGAATAAACCCGCTTGTTGCACTTCAGCCAGATACATAACATTTTCTTCAGACTTGGCAGTAATAGTCAAGTTTAGTACCACTTCAAAAGCCGTATCACCAATCTGGCGTGTTTTACTATTCAGCTCTACACCAATTTCTGGCTTCCAGTCACCAGAAAAAGACTGTGGTGAGTTCGGTGATTCAAAGGACATATCCTTCAAGTACACACGTTGAATCAAAATTTGTGGTTGCTCAGGCGCCTGAGCTGCTGCGCCATTTTCTTGTTCGCTCATACTTTCTCCTGTTATGCCAACAAGGCATCCAATTGACTACCCCGTTCTAGGGCATAAAGTTCATCGCAGCCACCCACGGGCTGCCCATTAATAACAATCTGCGGCACTGTATGGCCGCCTGTGAGACTCATCATTTCCCGGCGTCTTTCCCTATCACCGTCAACGTTAATCTCATGGTAAGCCACTTGCTTACTGTCCAGTAAACGCTTGGCACGATAGCAAAAGCCACATAAGTTAGAACTATAAATAGTTACTTGAGAAGTCATGCTACCTCCTGCAATAGTATTGCTAATATTACTTACGGACTAAAGGCAAACCCTGATTGGTCCACTCCACCATGCCACCGGTCATGCGATAAACCTTGGAATAACCATCTTTGCGTAACATATTGGCGGCACTACCAGCCGTTTGACCTGTCTTGCAAATCAATACCACTGGCTTATCACGATACTTTTTCAGGTCATCCAAACGCTTACTTAACTCGGCAAATGGGATGTTTGTTGAGTTCAGTACACGGCCCGACTTATAGTCAGCCGCACTGCGAATATCTAACATTAAAGCATCATCACTATTACCCATTACGGTCGCTTGTTGCGGCGTAACTGAGGGCGCCGCCTTACGGCGTTCAGTCCAGATCAACATGGCAAGCGTTGCCAACAATGCCAACACCATATCCCAATGATTAATAGAAAACTCGATTATACGATCCATAATTACCTTACCTGCATGCCATGCTGCAAGTGCAGCCCGCTATAAAAACCAGCACGCATTATACACAATCTAAAGCGTATAAAACGACGGCAAATCAGTTATACAACAAAAATGACCACTGCAATAAAACGAAAGCCATAGTTCTCCTCTTTAGCACCTTAACCAAAAGGCAGAACAGAACTCACTCAACATGGCTTAATTGGGGGCACAATGATAAAATATCAAGCCTAAATCCAAGCTGATTGCAGCGCTGACTTACTCTAATAGAGACCCATGATCAAAAAAGCAACCAAAGCCCTCATTATTCTCGATGGCTGGGGCCAGAGCGAGACTTCTGCCTCCAATGCCATTAAAACTGCCAACACCCCCATATGGGACAAGATGCTTTGCCAGTATGCCCATACCCTAGTTGGCACGGCAGGGCCAGATGTGGGTTTGCCAGAAGGTCAAATGGGTAACTCAGAAGTAGGCCATATGAATATTGGCGCTGGGCGCATCGTGTACCAAAACTTTACGCGCATCAGCAAAGCCGTCGCTGACGGTGACTTTTTTACCAATAACTCCCTCTGTACTGCCATAGACCAAGCCATTGCCAGTAACGGTAGCGTGCACATTTGCGGGCTATTATCCGATGGCGGCGTGCACAGCCACCAAGACCATATTGTAGCCGCCTGCCAGATGGCAAAACAACGCGGTGCCAACAACATTATTTTGCACGCATGGCTAGATGGTCGCGACACACCACCACGCTCGGCAGCACCTTTTTTGGCCAACATCGAAGCCGCTCTAGAGCAGGTTGGAGGCCATTTTGGCAGCATCAGCGGACGCTATTACGCCATGGACCGAGATCAACGCTGGGAACGTGTTAAGTCAGCCTATGACGCTATGCGTCACGGCCAAGCTCAATACACCTATGCCAATGCTCAAGAAGCATTGGCGGCCGCCTATGCGCGTGATGAGAATGACGAATTTGTCACACCCAGTGTGGTATCGAATAGCCACGGTACCAGCACCACCATCAAAGATGGTGACGCCGTTATCTGCATGAATTTTCGCCCTGATCGTTCTCGCCAGCTAACACGAGCCTTTGTTGAACCGGACTTTGCGGGTTTTGATACGGGCAAATCCCTACAATTGGCTGACTACGTGATGCTGACCGAGTACAGCGCCGACCTAGGCCAAGAGTGTGCGTGCGCCTTCCCACCAAATATCATCAATAACGACCTTGGTGAAATAGTAGCCAAGCAAGGCATGCAGCAATTGCGTATTGCCGAAACTGAAAAGTACGCCCATGTCACCTTCTTTTTTAGCGGTGGGCAAGAGGCCCTTTATAAAGGTGAAACTCGCGAGCTTATTGCTTCACCAAACGTCGCCACCTACGACCTACAACCACAGATGAGTGCACCTGAGGTCACCGACAAACTTGTTGCCGCCATTGAGTCCGACACCTATGACCTCATCGTTTGTAACTTTGCCAATGCCGACATGGTGGGTCATACGGGAAATTTTGAGGCGGCCGTAGCGGCTGTAGAAGCGGTTGATAGCTGCATTGGCCGTGTGATTGACGCTTTGAACGAGATTGACGGTGAAGCCCTAATTACTGCAGACCACGGCAATGTGGAACTAATGCAAAACCCCACCACAGGCCAGCCTCACACGGCACACACGGCCTGGCCAGTACCTTTAGTGCACGTCAGTCGACGTGGCCACAAACGCCCCTTACATCAAGGAGTGTTAGCCGATATCGCCCCCACACTGCTGGACATGATGGGATTGGCGCAGCCGGCCGAAATGACCGGCCAATCACTACTAAGCGACATCTAATACATGATGCTAGTGTTGGCAGCCCACTATTTACGCCAATTTTCGCTGGCTAGTTTGGTGGGTTACTGCCTACTTAGTGCAGTCTTGGGTGGTGTCACTTCGTTGAGCCACGCGGCCACACAAAGTGACAATAACCAGGCCCAGCTACAGCAACGCATGCAAACCCTTCAGGATGACATAAAGGGTTTGCAGTCTTGGCTAAAAAAGGCCCAGAAAAAGGCCTCACAACTCAACCAACAATTGGCTGCCAGTGAGCGAGAAATTAACCAACTTAGTAAGCAGATCCGCCAACGCCAAACATCTTTAACCAACTTGCGTAGCAAAAGTAACGCCTTACAGGAACAAGCCAGCCAATTACAAGACAGCCTGTTTGAGCAAGAGACTGCCCTGGCGGCGCATATCCGCCAGCAGTACCAAATTCAACAGCGCCAGCAAAGTGGCCTGCTATTTTCTTTAACCGATGCCTCGGATGCTAGCCGCATGATGGCCTACTTTCGCTACCTGCACCAAGCTCAGGCCGAACAGCTGGCTGCCTATCGCAATAGCCTGGACACCCTAAGTCAGGTACAACAACAGCAAGCCGATAACGAACTCGACTTGCAACAAGCACTAAACCGGCTTAAGCAACAAGAAAATAAACTACTAAAAGCCCGCCAACAGCAACACAATGCTCACCAGAAATTGCAACAGCAGCAGCAGTCTAAAACTCGCAAACTGGCCGCTAGCAAAGCCGCTAAGTTACAGATCCAGATGCTGCTTGAACAGCTGGAAGCGGCATTGAAAAAAGCCCAAATACAAAGCCAAGGCCAACCTTTTGCGCAACAAAAAGGCCAACTCTCTTGGCCCCTCAAGGGCAAAGTAGTCAACCGCTTTGGCCACTACCAAACACAATTCCCACTCAGCCAACATGGTTGGCTCATTGGCGCCAAAGCGGGCAGTAATGTTGCATCCGTGCATGATGGCCAAGTGGTTTTTGCCAACTGGCTAAAAGGCTATGGTTTACTCATGATCATTGATCACGGAGACAGTTATTTAACCCTGTACGGCCAAAACCAATCCCTTTATAAAGAAGTTGGTGATAAAGTAGTGGCTGGAGAGCTGATCGCCAATAGTGGTAAAACCGGTGGTCAGCAAATTGAAGCCTTGTATTTTTCAATTCGCAAGGACGGCCAACCCCAGAATCCTCGCCACTGGTTGCGGCCCTAATACAGACAGCAGGATGCATAACCATGCGGCAACTACTCAAGCCCCTAATTCTTATCGGCAGCTTTGGTTTAATAAGCCTGTATGGGTCCTTGGTCAATGCCAATACAACACCGCCACCTGCCGTACCCATGCAAGCCCTGCAAGACTTTGTGAGCGTCTATGAACGCATACGCACGGAGCACATAACGCCGCATACCGATGAAGAACTGCTGACCTTAGCGTTACAAGGTTTAATGCTCAAGCTCGACCCCTATTCTGCTTTTTTAGATGAGCACGCTACACGGGCCCTCGAGGAGTCCACTACGGGCTCCTATGTGGGCATTGGTGTAGAAATAGAACCGTCAGGACACCACATTCTGGTCATTACACCCATAGACGGTAGCCCTGCGAAACGCGCCGGCATTCAAGCCGGTGACTGGATCACGCACATCAATGACA
>JAAERS010000094.1 GCA_024230095.1 Gammaproteobacteria bacterium
CGGCATTCCAGTATTTGAGATAGTAGCAGCAAGGGCATTAGTGTCTTTGATCATTAGCTATGCCGATGTGAAACGAAAAGGCATTTCGATATGGGGAAATAATAAGCCATTGCTTCTTGCTCGTGGGGCAGTAGGCACAACGGCTCTTATGTGTGTTTACTACGCTGTGACGACTCTACCTTTGGCTGAAGCAACCATATTACAATACGTCCACCCAATATTTACCGCATTGCTCGGCGTACTGTTTCTTAAAGAACACATTCAAAAATCAACCATGATATGCATTGCATTTTGTCTTTTAGGCTTGTTTGTTATGGTTCAACCAAGCATGAACAGTGGCAATACAAGTGAACTGCCTCTTTTTAGTATCCTTGTTGCGTTGTGTGGTGCATTAGGAAGTTCGATTGCCTATGTGATAGTAAGAAAGCTCAGCCAAACAGAAGACAGCTCAGTGATCATATTTTATTTCCCATTAGTGGCGTTACCTATCTCAAGCGTACTGATTTGGAATGATTTTGTATGGCCAAGTCTGTTCCTTACCATGATCCTGATTTTAATCGGCATCTTCACGCAAATTGGACAATATGGACTAACCAAAGCAATGCAAACCCAAGCGGCGGGTAAAGCGTCTGCTTACTCTTATGTTCAGATTGTCTTTTCTGCATTATTAGGTGTTTGGATATTTAATGAAATTCCATCTATTTGGACATACCTTGGTGGTGGCTTGATTGTGACTGGTGCGCTCATTAACGTATTTGGTAAGCAATCAGTCTCTATACCTAAGAAAAATAGTTCACTTAACTAAGCGGGGCTATTTGTACTGGTCAAATATGAATTAATTTGCTAGGTTTTTTGTTCATATATTCATTTTTGGCATATCGATGTTTATCCCTTCTATGTAATCAATCAACATCTAATCTTAGGTACATCGTTCCATCTGGTTGTATATTGCGGCGTTAATCTATCGCGCCGCATTCCCCATTTTTCATTAATCCCTTGAGCCCCTAAAAACAGCGAATCCGTGCCATATTTTTGGTTAATACCATCAAAAACACGCATTAATTCCGTATTATTTGGGGTAGGGTTCAGCATATCAAATTGCTCATGCTCACCATTGCTTAAATCCAGCAAACCAACGCCCACTTTGTAATAATTAACACCTGGC
>JAAERS010000095.1 GCA_024230095.1 Gammaproteobacteria bacterium
CGCATTAATTCGGTGATATTTATGTTGCTATATGGCGCGACAGGTGTTTCTCTTGTCTGGATGCACTACACCTTTTCCAGAGAAGAGGAACAGAGACATATACAACAAGCCAACGATACTGTTCTTGAGGAATACAAAGAAGCTCACGGCGATGAGGCATTGATATCAGCCCGCGCGATATTAGAACAGGCAGACCTAATCGAAGAGCTCACCCAAAGATATAACAACTTCAAAGAAAAACATAAAAACTTTAATAACTGATCCTAACAGGAGAAAAGAATAGTGGCACATAACTTAGAAAATTGGAATCCAGATGACGCGTCAGAATGGGAAAGTACAGGCAAAGCTATAGCTACTAGAAATCTGTGGATATCTATCCCAAGCTTATTGGCAGGATTTGCTATATGGATAATGTGGAGCGTTATCACTGTCCAAATGCTTAATGTCGGCTATGGCGGTTTTGAAAAATCACAATTATTTACCTTGGCAGCGATCGCAGGGCTTTCTGGTGCAACACTGCGCATTCCGTCAACCTTCTTTATTCGCCTAGCTGGCGGCAGAAACACCCTTTGGCTAACCACAACGCTTTTGATATTGCCGGCCTTAGGCTTAGGCATTGCACTTTCAAGTCCTGATACACCGTTCTGGCATTTCCAGATTCTGGCCTTACTGTCTGGTTTTGGTGGCGGTAACTTTGCCTCTTCAATGTCGAACATATCTTACTTCTTCCCGAGAAAGATTCAAGGCTATTCATTAGGCATGAACGCAGGGCTTGGCAACTTTGGGGTAACAACCATGCAGATCTTGATACCTCTAGTGATGACAATGGCGGTAATGGGTAATCCTACTGAACTGCAGATTGCCTCAGGCACACTTATCGGTAAGATTCCAGCTGGCACTGAGACTTATCTGCAAAACGCAGGCTATGTTTGGTTAATTATCCTCATCCCATTATCACTGGCAACATGGATGGGGATGAACAATATCACTGAAGACCATGTGTCTCCGAATATTGGCTCAACTATGGGTGCATTTATCAAGATTATCGTGATGTTGATTCTTGGCCTGGCGACTGCCGCATTTGGTTTATACCTAATGCTTCCAGAGACGGTAAATGGCTCAGGACTTATGATTAGTAAATGGATAGCGCTACCAATTGTAATCGCTTTAACGGTATTGCTACTTAAGTTATTGCCGCTAGGTAAAGACTATAAAGAGGGCATTAATCGTCAATACAAGATCTTTAATAACAAACACACATGGGCGATGACTCTTATCTATACCATGACATTCGGATCATTCATTGGTTATTCAGCAGCTCTTGCGTTATCAATTAAAGTTATTTTCGGGTTTCAACACATCATGGTCGATGGCGTTATGACACACGATATTGTTAACCCAAACGGACCTTCTGCCCTTACCTATGCCTGGATGGGCGCTTTTGTTGGCGCACTTATCCGTCCAATTGGTGGCACGATTGCGGACAAGATGGGTGGCGCTAAAGTAACGCAATACATCTCCGCAGTAATGGTGGTCTCAGCATTTGGAGTGGCCTACTATATGAAACAGGCTTATGCATCGGCAACCCCTGAGGAGTTCTTTTGGCCATTCTTAATCCTATTTGTGCTTTTGTTTGCCATGACCGGTATTGGTAATGGCTCGACCTTTAGAACAATATCACAGGTATTTAATAAAGAACAGGCCGGCCCAGTTCTCGGCTGGACATCGGCAGTGGCCGCTTATGGCGCGTTTATCATCCCTAAAGTGTTTGGCGAACAAATCAATGCCACAACGCCAGAGATTGCGCTGTATGGTTTTGCCGTGTTCTACGTGGTATGTATGGTGATTAACTGGTGGTTTTACCTACGCAAAGGGGCGGAATTTCAAAACCCATAAAAAAGTGTTAAAAATATTTATTAATTATTACGGAGCTATAAATGAGCCATTTTTTAGATCGATTTAGGTATTTTAGTCGGATTGAATCAACTTACTCGAAAGGGCACGGTATCGTCACCAAAGAAGACCGCGCCTGGGAAGACACATACCGAAACCGTTGGCGTCA
>JAAERS010000096.1 GCA_024230095.1 Gammaproteobacteria bacterium
CGGTTTACGGTAACCATCCTCAACATCCTTTTAACAAACGCCGTAAATTAAGTAAAAAATGCTCTAGTATGTAAGTAGCTATGACAGATCTGCCATATTGCGCGGAAGAATAAAAATCATAGCATGCACCTGCTAAAGTTCAGAAGGCCAAACTTGTGACAAAGTTGTGTAAAACAGATATGCCCCCAAACCTTAAATATAGGGAGGCTTGAGGTTCACTTGAGAAAAGAAGTGGCGCGCCCGACACGATTCGAACGTGTGACCGCCTGGTTCGTAGCCAGGTACTCTATCCAGCTGAGCTACGGGCGCGCAATGGCGGAGAGGGAGGGATTCGAACCCTCGGTACCAGTATATAGGTACGGTTCCTTAGCAGGGAACTGGTTTCAGCCACTCACCCACCTCTCCGGAAGAGCGCGTATATTACCCTAAGCTTAGGGCAAATAAAAGCGCTATTTTCAACGAATTAGGCTTTTTTTTTGGCTTAGCTCTCAACCTCATCTTCAGCGTTTTCATTCTGAATACGCTGATAGATTTCCTCGCGATGCACAGCAACATCTTTAGGGGCATTAACCCCAATGCGAACCTGATTTCCTTTCACTCCAAGTACCGTCACAGTGACGTCATCACCGACCATTAGAGTCTCACCTACACGGCGTGTAAGAATCAACATAGTGGGAACTCCTTTCTAATTATATGCGCCAGTCTCTATTAATAGAAATGCGCTCTTCCCGTTATTTTTTTGCTTTCGTGGCTTAGTTTTTAGCTCCCCAAGAGTTTAACCTTGAGGAACAGAAGATGATAGCAGCTTACATAGATTCTTCAACTGCTTCCTTATCTAATTCAAAAGCTGAGTGTAATGCTCGTACGGCCAACTCCAAGTACTTCTCAGCGATTACTACCGATACTTTGATTTCTGACGTCGAGATCATCTGGATATTGATATTTTCTTCCGCCAGACAGTCAAACATAGTGCTCGCCACACCGGCATGGGATCGCATACCCACACCAACAATAGACACCTTGGCTATGTTGTCGGCACCCTCTGTGCCATTGGCACACAGATCTTCGGCGATGTTTTGAAGAATGCCTTGTGCTTTAACGAAGTCATTACGATGCACAGTGAAGGTAAAGTCGGTCAAACCGCCGGCACCAATGTTCTGCAATATCATATCCACTTCAATATTGGCCGCACTAATGGGTGACAGAATTTTTGAAGCCACACCTGGAATATCAGGTACGCCGGTAATTGTCAGCTTGGCTTCGTCACGATTAAAAGCTATTCCGGATATTACTGGTTGTTCCATTTTGTCATCACTCTCAGTTGTAATCAGGGTTCCTGGGCCATCTTGAAAACTATGCAAAACACGCAGGGGGACATGGTATTTGCCAGCAAATTCTACAGCACGAATTTGCAACACCTTGGAACCAAGGCTGGCCATTTCCAACATTTCTTCAAAGGTAATTTCGCTCAGTCGGCGGGCACCTTCAACAACGCGGGGGTCGGTAGTATAGACACCATCAACATCCGTATAAATTTGACACTCATCCGCTTTCAAGGCCGCCGCCAAAGCAACACCGGTAGTATCTGAACCACCACGGCCTAGGGTTGTGATATTACCCAGCTCATCCACACCCTGAAAGCCCGCTACCACCACCACTCGGCCGTTTTCTAAATCAGCACGCATATTGCTAACATCAATGTTTTGTATACGCGCTTTCATGTGCGAAGAGTCGGTGCGAATTTTTACCTGCCCGCCAGTATAAGAACGCGCATCACAACCACGGTCTTTCAACGCCATACACAGCAAGGCAATAGTAACCTGTTCGCCGGTAGAGACTAATACGTCCATTTCTCGAGGATCTGGACTGCCTTGCATCTCGTTTGCCAAACCAACTAAACGATTGGTTTCACCGCTCATAGCTGATACCACAACAACAATATCATGGCCGTTATCACGGAATTTTTTTACCTTGTCGGCGACACTCTGGATGCGTTCAACTGAACCCACCGATGTTCCACCGTATTTTTGCACATACAATGCCATTGGTTATACTTACCCTAATATTTGCAATTACTTATCTCAATACCTAACTGATTCCAGATTAACCCAATGTTTCCTGTAACCAGGGCTTGGCGCTAGCAAGAGCCTTACTTAATAGTGCCGCATCGCCACCACCTTGCGCCATATCGGGCCGACCACCGCCTTTGCCCTGCATTTGACCTGCCGTATAACGAATTAAATCACCCGCTTTCACCCGGCCGGTGAGATCTTGTGTGACACCAGCGACAATGCTGGCCTTGTCATCATTTTTCACTGCCAATAGCACCACACCCGATCCTAGCTTATTACGCAATTGATCCATGGTATCACGCAGAGCCTTCGGCTCGACGCCCTGCAATTCGGTTACTAGGACGTTAACGCCACTGACTTCTTCCACATTAGCCAACAAATCAGCACCCTGTGAGGCCGCAAGTTTCACTTTCAACTGGTCCAACTCACGCTCTAGCTGACGGTTTCGATCGATCAGCCCTTTTACCTTCTCAGTCACCTTATCCCGGCCTGTTTTCACCATGCCCGCCAAGGCATTGATGGTTTGACTATTGGCAGCCAACCAAGCAGAGGCGGCAGCGCCAGTTAGCGCCTCAACACGACGCACACCCGCAGCAATGCCAGTTTCGGTAACGATGGCAAAAGCACCAATATCTCCGGTGCGCTCAACATGAGTGCCGCCACAAAGCTCAAGCGAAAAAGGTTGCTGAGCTATTTCACGACCCATGGTCACGACCCTCACTTGATCACCGTACTTTTCACCGAACAAGGCCATAGCACCCGCGTCTTTCGCTTCATCTAGCCCCATAATGGCAGCATTAACCGGCGAGTTAGCACGAATCTCAGCATTCACTAGTGTTTCTATTTGTGCCAACTCCGCAACCGTCACTGGCTCACCATGAGAGAAGTCAAAACGCAAACGTTCGGGGTTCACTAACGAACCTTTTTGCTGCACGTGTTCGCCCAACACTTGGCGCATCACTTCGTGCAGTAAATGGGTGGCAGAGTGGTTTACTGCACTGGCATGACGTGTTTCGGCGTTAACAATAGTAGTAACAGTCGTACCTATGGACAAAGTGCCACTGGAAATCTCACCAGAGTGGACAAAATGACTGCCCTGTTTTTGGGTATCCGAGACAGCCATGCTACCACCTTGCCAGTTGATAGCGCCCTGATCACCAACTTGGCCGCCAGACTCAGCATAAAAGGCGGTGCTCGCCAACACCAACTGGACTTGGTTTCCTGCCGTTGCTGTTTTGACTTCTTCACCATCTTGCAGCATGGCCAGGACTTCGCTCTTATCATTAAGGCTGTTATAGCCATGAAATTGCGTCTCACCCTCGAGATTTAGGGACTGACTATAATCAACACTGAAAGCACTGGCACTGCGGGCACGCTGACGCTGAGCCTCCATAGCGACTTCAAAACCGGCAATATCCATTTCCAATTCACGCTCGCGGGCAATGTCACCGGTCAAGTCAACTGGAAAACCAAAAGTATCGTATAACTTAAAAATAGTAGCCCCAGGGATTTTATTGCCCTCTAGCTTCTCCAGATCAGCTTCAAGAATGCGCATACCCTGATCCAGAGTTTTAGCAAACTGCTTTTCTTCTTTAAGAATGATTTTTTCAACTTGGGCTTGAGCGGACACCAGCTCTGGATAGGCTTCACCCATTTCAACAACTAGCTGAGGTACCAACTTATGGAAGAAATTGGCCTTTGCTCCTAGCTTGTTACCGTGACGAATAGCACGACGCATAATACGCCGTAATACATAACCCCGACCCTCATTGGATGGCTGCACGCCATCGACAATTAAGAATGCCACTGAGCGGATATGATCAGCAATGACGCGCAATGATTTATTTTCCATATCCTCCGTACCAACGACGCGCGCGGCGGCCGATAACAGATTCTGGAACATGTCAATTTCGTAATTAGAGTGCACGCCTTGCAATATAGCTGCCAAACGCTCTAGACCCATACCCGTATCTATTGACTGTTTAGGAAGCGGTGTCATGCTGCCATCTGGCGCACGGTTGTATTGCATAAATACCATGTTCCAAATTTCAATATAACGATCACCGTCTTCTTCTGGGGATCCTGGTGGGCCACCCCACACGTCTTCGCCATGATCATAAAATATTTCAGAACAAGGGCCGCAAGGGCCGGTATCACCCATAGACCAGAAGTTGTCTTCATCCAGACGCGAGAAACGTTCTTGGCTGATGCCCATTTCTTCAAACCAAATTTGTTCAGCTTCACTATCAGAATGGTGGACAGTCACCCATAGTTTTTCTTCTGGCAACCCCAATTCTTGGGTTAGAAATTGCCAAGCATATTTAATAGCTTCACGCTTAAAATAATCACCAAAGCTAAAATTGCCCATCATCTCAAAGAACGTGTGATGGCGCGCGGTGTAACCCACATTCTCCAAATCGTTATGTTTGCCACCGGCTCGCACACAACGTTGAGAGGTCACAGCAGTTGTATAAGGGCGCGTCTCATCACCTAAGAAAACATCTTTAAACTGCACCATGCCGGCGTTGGTGAACAACAGGGTCGCATCGTTTCCTGGAATCAGGGAGCTACTGCGCACCACTTCGTGCCCCTGCCGTTGGAAATAATCGAGGAAGGCCTGTCTAATTTCGGCACTTTTCATACTCGTTCTCGCTCGTTAGCAATAAATTTAACTGCTGGTGATGGAGGCCACACTAGCCCCAATCAGATCAAAGCAGGCAAAAGGCTAAGTATATAACGAGATGGCCCTTTCAGGCGATAGAACAGGCCCAATTCAGGGGTATTTTTAGTAGTAATTAGTTCAAAAACGAAGACTTATTAACCGGCGCACTAAGAAACACTCAAATGGTTTACCGAGAGCCCACTGAATTGTTGTTCACAGACCATCCGGTAAAGCATCCACAGCGTAATGGATTTGGTCTTGGGAAAAACCACGATTGTACAAGTAACGCATTTGCTTGGCTTTATCTTGCAAGCTCGCGGGAGGCTGCCAACCAAAGTGTTTTTGGCGTTGTTGTAGAGCGGCTTCAAACCAATCGTGGCTCAGCTCTTCTAAAGCGAACATCAGGTCATTATTGGCAACACCGTTTTGTTTCGCCCACTGACGAATACGCGCCAAACCATAACCAGACTGTGCTTTTGTTCGCACCAGCATACCTGCATAGCGGCGATCACTCTGCAAACCTAACTGCTCGAGCTCATTCAATAAAGCATCAATATCTAAGCTTGCGTGTAAGTTACCTAGCTTATAGCGCAGCTCAAAACGTGAGTGCTCTCGACGCGCCAATAACCCTATAGCCTTATCACGCGCTTGAGCCCGTAATTTGGACAATACTGAGTTGTCTTCTATTGCCAACTCAGCATCATTAAAGGGCAAAGGCTGCGCCGATTCAATCATAACCTATACCAATAGCCACACCTAGAAAGTGAGAGGTGTCACCTTATCATCAGCGGCATCTTCATTGGCTTTGGGCACATTCAACAAGGCCGCACGAATTTGACCTTCGATTTCTTCAGCAATAGCTGGATTGTCCTGTAAGTACTTGGAAGCATTCGCCTTACCTTGGCCAATTTTATCACCCTTGTAGGCATACCAGGCACCGGCTTTATCAACCAAGCCCTGCTTCACACCAAGATCGATAACTTCGCCCATACGGTAAATACCCTTACCATACATGATCTGGAATTCAGCCTGTCTAAACGGTGGTGAAACCTTATTTTTTACTACTTTGACGCGGGTTTCGTTGCCCACTACTTCATCGCCATTTTTCACTGCACCAATGCGACGAATATCCAAACGTACAGAAGAGTAGAACTTCAAAGCGTTGCCACCTGTGGTGGTTTCTGGGCTGCCAAACATAACACCAATTTTCATACGAATCTGATTAATGAACACCACCAGGCAGTTAGCCGTTTTGATGTTACCAGTAATTTTACGCATGGCTTGAGACAGTAGTCGCGCCTGCAAACCTACATGAGAATCGCCCATCTCACCTTCAATCTCAGCCTTCGGTGTCAACGCCGCAACCGAGTCAACAATAATCACATCAACAGCATTAGAACGCACCAACATATCGACGATTTCCAAGGCTTGCTCACCCGTATCAGGCTGGCTCACCAGCAACTCATCAACATTCACCCCCAGCTTTTCTGCGTAAATTGGGTCCAGTGCATGCTCAGCATCGACAAAGGCACAGGTTTTGCCTGCCTTTTGGGCTTCGGCTACAACCTGCAGTGTCAGGGTTGTCTTGCCAGAAGATTCAGGTCCATAAATTTCACAAATACGACCAAAAGGCAGCCCCCCTATCCCCAAGGCAATATCCAGTCCCAAGGAACCCGTTGAGACCGAAGGAATGGCCTCACGCGGCTGGTCACCCATGCGCATTACCGCACCTTTACCAAATTGACGCTCTATCTGACTTAGTGCTGCATCAAGTGCTTTTTGCTTATTCGGATCCATGTGTTTGCCTCTCGTAATGTGCTTTACAACAACTGTTTACTTATACAGTTACTGGTTATTTGTACAGTATTAAAGCACAGTATAAAAAAAGTGCAAGTGGTTTCTTTAAATTTTGCCTTCAGGGCCTCTCATCAACCTTTCCAATAGGCTGCTCCAATAAACTTATTAATCCCTCTAACGCTGCCTCAATGGTCGCTTCACGCACAGCATAACGGTCACCAGCAAAATGGAAACATCGGCTACTAACAAAACCATCTTGATTTACCCAACCTATCCATACCGTGCCCACCGGTTTTTCATCGCTGCCACCATCAGGTCCCGCCACACCACTCACCGCTACAGCCAGACTGGTATCTAATTTGCGGCGAGCGCCCTGCGCCATTTCCCGTACCACCGCCTCACTCACAGCGCCGTGGGTTTTTAGACTATCAAGCGATACACCCAGCAGTTCTTGTTTGGATTTATCAGTGTAGCTAATAATACCGCCATGGAACCAGGTTGAGCTGCCAGCTAACCCCGTTAGGCAAGCTCCAATACCCCCACCGGTGCACGATTCTGCTGTTGCCACAGTGTAGTTATTGGCCAGCAAACGACTGGCCAATTGTTCAGTTAGGGTGTGGAATGGACGCATATTGTTCTCCTTCATGATGACATTATAGGAAAGGCTGACAATAAGGAGAACTGTTTTAGCTAATTTAACACTGCCGGTGACAAAATAGGCAGCCATAAGGGGGTGAATCGACTATCGGCGCCTGTTTGGGAAGTTTAGTTAGATTGGGCTCCAGCCCCCCTAAGGCACCGTTTGCCGCACCACTGCCCCGGGGGCAAGTTCAATTCCTTCAACACAGTGTGTTTGCTGATCGTAATTGAACCAAAATCGCTCATGACCCGTATCACGCCGGCGTACGCCCTGCGGCATAGGCACCGTATCAACATCGGCCGCAGCACAAATGTTTTCCAAAATAGCAACCAAAGCCTCTTGGTCAAGCCACGCTGCTAAATAATAGTGGTGCCCCTGATTAAGCAACACGGGCACCGCATCCACACTCTGCTCAAGCACTTGCCAAGAAGTTTTTACATGTTCACGATAGCCTTTGATAGCACCGCCTTTGACCAGTTCGATAGGCAAATCTGGGCGTAGGCTTTCACAATGCAAGACCTTGACATCCAAACCAGCAATCGCCGGCGCAAGCGCTGACGGTATCTGCATCGAATGCGTTTTGGCGCCGCTACGAGGGCCAATTAATGTTGCACAATCCAAGTCCATCAAACGTTGTTTAGTCGCTTCAGCCATAGTCATCATACCTGGTGCTAATACCAGTTTATAAGCATCAAGTGTTTCACAATCAGGAGCCACAATATCGATGGACAAGCCCAATTTGCGCAGGCTTTTGTAGGTCTCAAATACCACATCAAAATAATGACTACCCCCTATATGAGGTTCGGCTGCCCAAGCAAATTCTGCATCATAATCAAACATCAAAGCCACAGGGGCCTGCTGGTGAGAAACCTCAGCCGCTGTTTGCAGCTCCTGACTAACACGCAACACTTCTTGCCAGCAAGCCGCCTCGCTGCTATCGGGACGCAATAGACCAGAGTGCATCTGCTCTTGGGCAAATGGTGCTTGCCGCCAGCGGAAATAGCACACAGCCTCAGCACCATGAGCAAAGGCTTCCCAGGTCCAGAGTTTGACCATACCAGGCGCTGGCGCCGGATTATATGGAGCCCAATTAACGGGGCCTGGCTGTTGTTCCATTACCCACCAACGTCCCTGTTTGCCCATGCCACGGTACAAGTCATGATGAAAGGCCTGAAAATCAGGGTCTCCTTGCTGGGCATAGCGCCGCTGATTATCCGGGGTGGCCCCAACTCGATCTTCGAGAAAGCCTAGCGGGTAACTATCCCAGGTGACAAAGTCCAAGTCTTTGGATACATCAAAATGATTAAAATCGGTAATCCTTCCCATATAATTGTGGCTAATAGGCGCTACCGAATATTGCCGTAACACATCCACTTGCGCCCTGTTAAAGGCCACCACTTGATCTGAACTATAACGCCGAAAATCCAACTGATGGGAAGGGTTGGCTTCGGTTACCAACAAATTGGGCAGGTCTATGTCAGCGAAGTCACTGTATTGCATAGACCAAAAAACATTACCCCAAGCTTCATTCAATGCCTCTACACTGCCATAAACCTGCTTTAACCAAGCGCGAAATCCCTGTTCAGCGGCCTTACTATAAGAGTATGTCGTGTCATGGCAACCATATTCATTATCTATTTGCCAAGCTTGGACATGGGCATTATCGCCATATCGCTGGGCCATCAAGCGAGTAATACGTGCAGCTTCTTCGCGATAGCCTAGGTGACTAAAACAATAATGCCGGCGCGACCCAAACTTTCTCACTTTGCCCTCTACATCCAAGGCTAGCATGTCGGCATGACGCTTTAGCATCCAACGCGGCGGTGTGGCCGTGGGGGTACCCAAGATAATTTTAAGGCCAGCCTTACCCAACACCTCAATGGCTTTATCCAGCCACTGCCATTGCAGCTTTTCAGGTTGTGGTTCTATGACACCCCACGAAAACTCTCCCAGCCTGACCCAGGTCAGACCCAGTTCAACCATCCGGCGAGCATCTTCTTGCCACTGTTCTTGGGGCCAATGCTCAGGATAGTAACAAGTACCTAACTGCCGTTGCATCATAACTTCACCTGATATTCTGGGTGCCCAACATAAGCACTATCCGCTACAAAGCAACGTCCGGCATCAGGGTCTTCTGGCCCCAGGCCCTCGGCTGCTGTAGTGGCCATCAGTAGATTCATATCAACACCACCAAACGCCGGGCAACTCACCTGCGTGGCCCCACAATCAAGCGCCAAATCAAATTCGCCTTGAGGTGAATAGCGGGCAATGCGAGCCGCTCCCCACTGTGCATTCCATAAATAGCCTTGCTTATCCACCACAGCACCATCGGGATTTAAGTCAGTAGCACTGAGGTCAATATGCACATCAGGCAATCCTGTGGGCCAACCGTTTTTGTCCAGCGCCTGACGTTTAATTTGTCGGCTTGGCGAATCGGTAAAATAAGCAAAACGCTTATCGTGAGAAAAACAAATGGCATTACTTATAGTGATATCACTAAATAAGCATTCTAGTTGACCTTGGTAATAGCGATAAATTGCACCGGCACCGGGTTCCATATTTTTCCCCATGGTACCTATCCAAAACCCCCCCCAAGGGTCAGCCCTGCCATCATTGGAGCGTGTAATAGTATTGCTGGACTCCAAGGCAACCACCTGTTCTTGACGGCCGCTATCCATATGAAACTTAAACAGTTGTGTTTCACTGGCCACCAGCAGGTGCTCCGCATCCAACCACCCCGCCGCTGATACCATTTCATCAAACTGCCATGCATAAGTAGCCTGATCATCGCGCCCAAGTAGCCGGCTATTAACAATATCAAACCAGTACCAACGTTGCTGCAATGGGTGCCATAAGGGCCCCTCACCAAGCGCACATACCCGCATATCCAGCAACTGCATCATTGACATTGATCCCATGCTTGCACCAACAATCTAGCTTTAGCGGCAACCTGGCCTGCCTGATCACCCGGCTTATATAAATTTGACGCCAAACCAAAGCCCCCTATGCCGGCCTGGCGCCATAAAGCAAAATCGCCACTATCTATACCGCCAACAGCATAACATTGCGTACCTTCAGGCAGCACAGCTTGCATCGCCTTAAAACCTGCTACGCCCAACAGAAAAGCGGGGAACAATTTTAGACAATCCGCCCCAGCCTGCAAGGCCGAAAAACATTCGCTCGGTGTCATCACCCCGGGATAAGACGCCATAGCCAAGGCTTTTGTCGCCTGAATGACATCGACATCGCAATTAGGTGAGACAATAAATGTGCCTCCAGCGGCATGCACATTAGCCACATCTTCAACGTTTAATACGGTGCCCGCCCCAATACTGGCAGCCCCTGCTAAATGTTGGCTTAATAAAGCAATGCTCTGGCAAGCATCGGGGGAATTCAAAGGCACCTCAATCTGGCTAATACCAGCGTTGACTAAGGCTTCACCCATAGACACTGCTTCAAAGGGTTGAACACCGCGCAGTATCGCCATCAAATTTCTATGCATTATCATCACTCTTTAATTGCTGATAGGCCGCTTGTAAACCACGCAAGACACAAGTTTCTCCATCATACACCTGATAATCAATTGCCAAACTCGACAGGGCCAGTTGATAACATTGACTCAGGGCATCATTACCAATGAGGTGCACTGTTTTATGCTGCCAGAAGGGGCCTGCTCCAGCCAGCTCCAACCCTATTAACAAACCCGAAAGACGGGCCTTACCATAGGTTGTCGCACCTTGCCCTAAAAGATCAGCTGAGCGCACGGAAAACAACAAATGGCTAATTGTAGCGGGCTGGGCAACGGCTTCTTTTACCGCTTCAACAAACACCTCATCATGCCATAACTCAGAAGCCACAGAAAAGCGTAAAACGCTCTGTTGAGATAACAAGGCAAACATTTCGCCAGTCATATAGGTAGCAAACTCAGTCACTAATCCAGCTTTACAAGAGGCCCATTTACTGTGCGTACCCGGCAAACAGACCACGCCATCAAAATTGGCATGGGCCGCAAGCACCCCAGCTATTTGTGTTTCTTCGCCACGCATAACATCAGCTGGCGATGTTTGACATAAGCCGGGCAAAATCCATACGCGACAACGCGTATCAGTCATGGGCACCGTCACGGCGCTTTGCATGGCTAGTGGGTTACAGGGTAAAGTTTGATAACCGGCATCAAACCAGCCTTGTTTGGCCCCTACCATGCCACAACAAACGACATCCACTTGCTGTGAAGGCAAAAGGTATTCTTCTATATGCTGTAACAGCACTTCTTCAAATGCTTGAGCATCATTTAAGGTAGCCATGCCTTGCGCACTACACTGTTCAAACACAATGTCCTGCGTTTCACTCAGGCCCCATATACGCAGACTCGTCGTGCCCCAATCTACGGCTATCCAAGCTAACTGATCCATCTGTTTCTTCCTACCTAGGCTTAACCCGTAACGACCACGCCGCCGTCGACAACCATAGCCTGCCCCGTCATCATACGGCTGGCATTGGAGGCCAAAAACAAGGTCGCTCCCACCATATCTTCCGGTTTTAGGTGTTGCTTCAAACATTGGCGTTGCAAGTGGGCCGCCAAATCTTCTGGTGTCGCCCACAAATCCAGCTGTTTATCGGTTAATACCCAACCGGGCATCAGCGCATTAACACGAATTTTGTCGGGTCCCAGTTCACGTGCTAAAGCTCTTGTTAAACCGGTTATGGCGGCATTAGCCGCCACATAACCGGGGTAGCCATCATTGCCCATCATATAAGAAACCGAGGACACATTAATGATAGAACCGCCGCCCATAGATGACATGCCATCCGCCACAGCTTGAGCGGCAAAAAAGTGGGGGCGTAAATTAATAGCTTGCCCCTGATCCCATTGTTCGACGCTGGTTTCACGCAAGCTGTGCCGTTTGTCGTTGGCCGCATTATTTATCAATACCTGAATCGGGCCATGTGACTCAGCCACTTCCGCCATAGCCCCCTGCAGCGCTTTTACATCGGTAATATCACAAGTTAGCGCTAAGGGTGGTGTACCGTATTTTTTGGCCATCGCCGCCACAAAATCATCCGCTGGCGAGCGCTGCACAAACCCAACCTTGGCGCCCTGTTGCATAAAACCTTCGGTCAAAAAAGCCCCAATACCCGAGCCACCTCCGGTAATAAACACACTTTTATCTTTGAGGTCACTGTAACTAGCAGGCAATTCCATCAATGGCTCTCCCGAGTAACCAGGCGGGTATCTTTACCCACCAAAAAGTCCAAATCAGCACCGTGTTCGGCACCCATAACATGATCAATATACAACTTAGCATAACCACGAGTGTAATGGGGATCATCCGCTTGCCAATTGGCACGACGAGCAGCCAACTCAGTTTCGTCAACCAACACATCCAAGCTGCCTTGGCTGGCCGATAAACGCACTCGATCACCCGTTTTCACCAAAGCCAAAGGCCCTCCAGCTTGCGCTTCGGGGCTCACATGCAATACCACTGTGCCATAGGCTGTGCCAGACATGCGGGCATCAGACACACGCACCATATCTTTAACACCTTGCTGAACTAACTTAGCCGGAATAGGCATATTGCCTACCTCTGGCATACCCGGATACCCTTTTGGGCCACAGCCTTTTAAAACTAATACCGTGTCTTTTGTAACTGGTAAATCAGGGTCATCTATCTTAGCTTTAAGATCTTCAATATTTTCGAACACATAAGCTTCACCCTCATGCTCTAGCAGTGCTTGGGTGGCCGCCGAAGGTTTAATAATGGCTCCGTTGGGCGCCAGATTACCACGTAATACACGCAAGCCAGCAGCCGGTTTCAAAGGCTCAGTTAGGGGCCGAATAACATCCCGGTTATAACACTCTGCACCGTCATGATAGGCGCTAATATCTCCCCCCAAGACAGTTTTGGCGGGTTGCAATAAGGATTCAATCTCAGCCAATACAGCGGGCATACCGCCAGCGTAACAGAAGTCCTCTATTAAGTACTTGCCCGATGGCATGCAGTTGACCAATAAGGGCACCTCACTACCTAACTCAAAGGCATCTAATCCAAGCTCCACACCCACTCGGCCAGCGATGGCTAACAAATGCACTACGGCATTGGTCGAACCACCCACGGCGGCATTGGTCAAGATGGCATTAATAAAACTCTCTTTCGTCATGACATCAGAAAACTTCAAGTCTTCATCCACCATCTCCACAATGCGACGTCCCGTCATATGCGCCAACGTCATACGTCTTGCATCGACCGCAGGCAAGGCCGCATTAGTTGGCAATGACATACCCATAGCTTCCACCAAGGAGGCCATGGTAGACGCTGTCCCCATGGTAATGCAGACGCCTTTAGAGCGACTCATTCCAGCTTCTGCGTCCATAAAATCAACTAATTTCATTTCTCCGGCTCGTACCGCCTCGGAGAATTTCCACACATCCGTACCAGAACCTATATCCTTGCCCTTGAACTTACCGTTCAACATGGGGCCAGAACTAATAACAATGGTCGGTAAATCAACAGAAGCCGCGCCCATTAACTGGCCTGGTGTGGTCTTGTCACACCCCCCCAGCAATACCACACCATCAATGCCATAGGCACGGATAGACTCTTCCACATCCATGGCGAGCAGATTACGAAACAGCATGGCCGTTGGTTTCATCTGCGTCTCGCCCAAGCTCATCACCGGGAACTCGACAGGCACGCCACCCGCTTCCCAGACCCCTCTTTTGACATATTCTGCCAGATCACGTAACCCCGAGTTACAGGGGTTCAGTTCAGACCAGGTATTGCAAATTCCTATGATCGGACGACCATCAAAAGCATGATTGGGATAACCTTGATTCTTCATCCAACTGCGATGAATAAACCCATCCTTGTCTTGCTTCCCATACCAGGCCTGACTGCGTCTTTGTTTCAATTTGTCCTTATTATCGCTCATTGTTTCGTCCCTTCTACTACCCACATGGCATTTGGAAACTGCCATGGGAGGGTAATACCATAACTCATTAAGTAGGCACCACTTAAGATCAAAGATTGTTGTTTCAGTGCTGTGGTGCCACGAGAATTGCCAACCAACTCATATTTATTGAGCAGGTTGATTTGATAATTACTATGCGCATCCAATGCCGTTAAACGTAACGGTCTGGGTACTATTTGCTGGCTCGTATCAACAAGGCCAACAAAGACCACAAATTGCGCTCCGTCGGCCGCCAGTTGCTGCTCGGCTAGTATCGCTTGGTCGGCCGTATCTAAGCGCAAAATATCGGCCTTTTGCAACCACATGCGATTGCTTTTCCACCAACTGATCACGGTTTTTAGTTGCTGTGACTCTTCGTCGGTTAACTCGCTGGGATCCATTTCCATACCCATGTGGCGCTGGGCGGCCACCCAAGCACGAAATGCCATAGAATGCACACGACCACTAGTGTGACAATGGCGAGGACCGACATGACTGCCAGCCACCAACAAGGGCAAAAATGTGGCGCTTTGATTTTGTATGCGCAAGCGCTCTAGAGCGTCGTTGCTATCCGACAGCCACACCCGCTGGGTATGCTGCAAGATACCAAAATCAATACGTCCACCACCCGAGGCACAGGACTCTATTTCAACATGGGCAAAGGCCTTGCGCAAACGGCTAAGCAAAGCATACAAAGCCATGGTTTGTGCTGCATCAGCATGGGGTAAAACGCGATTATGATCCCATTTGATATAGGTAATATCATAGGTGCTTAGCAGGTCGCTGATACGATCATACAAATAAGTTTGTACTTCAGGCAGGGCCATATTCAGTATCAGTTGCTGGCGCCCACGGGTTTGCTCAGCATAGCCCAATACCCAATCGGGATGGGCACCAAACAATTGCGAATTTTCATTCACCATTTCCGGTTCAAACCACAAACCAAAACTCATGCCCTGGGCTTGTACTTCATCAATAAGAGGCTGCAAACCATCAGCATACTTTTCAGTATCAACATACCAGTCACCTAATGAACTGGTATCGTCATTACGCTTACCAAACCAGCCGTCATCAAGCACAAAACGTTCAGCACCCAGTGCGGAGGCCTGTTTTGCCAAGGCACATAATTTTTCTAAGCTATGATCAAAATAGATCGCTTCCCAGCAGTTGTAGTGCACAGGCCGAGGTTGACTGGCAAAATCACTTGGCAAAAGTTCGTTACGTACCAATTTTTGCATGGCCACACTAATGCCATTTATGCCCTGCGCACTGTAGGCCACATATAAATCAGCCGTTTGAAAATGTTGCTGCAATCCGCGCTGGGAACCACAGACATGACCAAACTGCACCTGACGGCGCCCGTCCGGCAACTGTTCTGCTATCATCTTGTGGCCACCTGACCAGCCGTAATGCCAGGCATAAACCTCACCCTCAACATGACTGGTCTTATCCGTGCTTACCAATAAGGCAGGGAAATGCTCGTGGCCACTGCGTCCCGTGCGATTTTCTCTCACTAGGGCACTCGGTCCCCAGGTGGATTCATGCTGTTGAAACTCACCCACCCAACGGCCACCATATTCCTGGATACGAGACATATAATCAGCCGCGGGTAAAACTGGCGCCGCCAACCAATGTAACTGAATCGGCTGCTGGGCATCTAAACAAGCCGACAAGCGCCACACATCCAACGTCGCACAAGCACGAATATGAGCGACATAACGCAAACCAAGCTGCTGGTCGGTATAGGTAAGCATCAAACTAGCCTGATCATGCTCCACGGAGGCTAACACGAAGCGCGGCATCAATGCCTGCCCCTGCTCATTGGTCGCCAACAGTGCCGGTTGCCCGGCATAGGCATTGCCCTCCACGGGACACAAACTCACAGGTTCAAGTACATCAATCATACCCCCTGTTACATCACGTTGCTGGGCGGCCGCCAAAGTCGCTAAACAGGTATCCACAGGTAAATGTTTACCCCAGTAGATAACCGTCGCCATACCTTGCTCACTGGCTGCCAACACCATGCTTTGCTGGCCATGATCTAAGCGCCAGGTTTGTATCATTTAACCGCCCCTAAAGTCAGCCCCGCTATAAAGTGACGCTGCATCAGGAAAAACATTAATACCGGTGGTAAGGCGGCGACAATGGAGCCGGCAGAAACCAGATGCCAAGCCGAAACCCATTGCCCATTTAGGGAATTCAAACCGGCTGTAATCGGCTGCGTATCAGCCCCCTGAGTCAACACCATGGCCCAGAAATAATCATTCCAAATAAAAGTAAATATCAGTACTGATAAGGCGGCGATAGCGGGTTTCATCAAGGGTAAGACTACAAACCAAAAGATGCGTAACTCACTCACTCCCTCGACCCTGGCCGCTTCAATCAATTCAAATGGCATAGCCTTGATGAAGTTGCGCATAAACAAGGTACAGAACCCGGTTTGGAAGGCAATATGAAATAATGCTAAACCGCTGATGGTATTGTAGATCCCCAAACTCACAGTGAAATCACGCACGGGCACCATTAGTATCTGGAAAGGTATAAAGTTGCCCGCTACAAACAAGAAAAACAAAGCCAGATTACCTTTAAAGCGATACACAGCTAGGGCATAACCGGCCATGCATGATAACGTTACGGCCCCAATCACTGTTGGAATAGTGACCCGGAAAGAGTTAAAGATGTAATTGCCTATCGGGGTCTGTTGAAAAATACCCGTGTAGTTTTCTAACATATTAAAGGACGTGGGCCAGCCCCAGTAGTTGCCCGCCACAATGTCCCCTTGGGAGCGCACGGAGGTCAAGGCTACGGCAATCAAGGGCAGCAACCAAACCAACAAGGCAAGGGGCAAGGCTACACGATAGAGCTGCTGGGCCCATGGCGAAGATTTTTGAATCGGTTTGGGAAACATATTAGCGGCCTCGCTCGTCGCGATACATTTTGTACAGGAATGCAGCGATATACAGCATCATGATGGCGAACAAGACCACAGCAATAGCGGCGCCATAGCCCATACGGAAGCCATACTCAGAAAATGCCTGTTCATACATATAAAAAGCCAACACCCGACTTGAACCCCAAGGGCCACCGTCGGTCATAATGGAGATCAGATCAAAACTACGCAGCGCACCTATAACGGTCACCACTACAGCAATAAATGTGGCTGGGCGTAATTGCGGCAAAATAACATACCAAAGCAACTTCACACCCTTAGCATTATCTAAGCGTGCCGCTTCGATTTGTTCGCCATCCACAGCGTTTAGGCCCGTTAAGTACAAGATCATACAGTAAGCCGTTTGCGGCCATAGACCGGCCGCGATAATGCCGTAGGTAACCAACTCTTCGTCAGCCAACACGGCTATAGCATCCACGCCAAACCAACCCAAGACAATGTTTAACAAACCATTAGATGGGTCATAAAACCAAGCAAATACTAAACCAACTACCACTTGTGAAATCACAAATGGAAAGAAAAATAGGGACTTATAAATGCGAATCCCACGCACATTTTGGTTGAGAAACAAGGCCACAAAGAGGCCCGCTGGAATCGCCAGCATATATAAAACCAACCAAATAATATTGTTTTTTAAAGACGTGTAGAAAGCCTCATCATCCATCAGCTCCACATAGTTAGCGACGCCAACATAGTCTTTTTCGCCTAGTCCATCCCATGCATAAAAGCTAATGTTGATGGATTGAAATATGGGAATGATTACGTAAATTAAAAACATCAATACACCCGGTAATAAAAATAACCAAGGGGCAATCCGTTGTTGATTTGAACGCCAGAAGTCTCTCATTGTTTGCCTTTTTATTATGCTTGAAAACCAGTTTGTGGCACCTATTGGCTCCATTTAGCGGTCATTATGCCTGGTCACTGGATGTCCAGATAGTAGCGGCCGTAGCTACTGTGCACAACAAAGGTACAGCCGCATTATGATACAAAAAGCCAGCACCCCACCCACAACAGCAGGGGCTGGCAAAAACTCCAAAATTACTGATAAACTCGTGCGCGTACTTTTTCTAGACGCTGCAAAATCTTATCTAAGCGTTCTGGCTTAACCATAAACTCTTGGAATCCTTCCATACCAGCTTTGGCCATTTCTGCAGGCGCATCACGATCAAAGAACTGGGCAATACCACCTTCAGTGCTGGACAACATCTTGTAACCTGCTTGCAAGAACTTATCATCAGATACAGATGAACCACTGTTAATAGGTAATTGACCTAGGGTGGCATTCACTTCAGTCTGCACATCAGCACGTGCTACATAAGCCAAAAAGCGCTTGGCATCGGCTTTATTCTTGGCATTGGAGGGAATGTGAATAGTATCCGTAGGTGCTTCTTCGGCCATGGCCACATTAGGGTTGATCTCTGGGAACTGGAAAAAGCCCAATTGATCATCGCTTAAACCTGCTTCACGCAAAGGCGCCACAGCAAAGTTACCCATTACGTACATAGCTGCATCACCCTGCACCATTGGCGCCAAAGCTTCTTGCCATGAGTAGGCGGCATGATTTTCTAAGAAGAAACCAGCATCAACCAGCTCTTTCCAGTTGTTCATAGTGTCTTTTACACGCTGGTCGGTCCAAGATACTTCGCCCTTGGTTAGCGCCATATGGAAATCATAACCATTGGTACGTAGGTTCAAATAGTCAAATACACCCGCTGCGGTCCAGAGGTATTTAGTACCAATAGTGATCGGCGTGATACCAGCCGAATTAAGTTTGGCACCAGCGGCTTTAAATTCTTCCCAATTGCTTGGCACGGCGATACCGTTGTCAGCAAATAGGTCCTTACGGTAGTAAACACCCCACTGATAATATGTGTAAGGCACACCGTATTTCTTGCCATCAATAGTCATAGATGCAGCAGCAGACCCCAGAGAATCATTCAGACCGTGCTCTTGCCAGACATCATCGACCGGCTCAAATAAACCGGCATTCACATATGGCAACATACGGTTACCTGCATACCAGTTAGCAACGTCAGGTGCGTCGGCTGTCAAGAAGTTACGAATCGAGGTTTTGTAACCTTCGTGATCAAACAGGTTCCAAGTTACATTCACATCTGGGTTTTCAGCTTCAAAGCCTTTAATCACTGCCTCAAACGCTGCTTTTGGCGCCGGGTCAGAGGTATCGGTGTTAATGACCAGCTCGCCGGCAAAGGCCTGAGCCGCCATCATCGATGTGGCAGCTGTCAGAGCGACAAGCATTTTATTTTTGTACAACATTGTATTTCTCCGTCTTTCTTTATTATTTAGTTTCAAATAATGAAACCAGTTTCCAACTATTGCAAATCGATAATAGATATGAGAACCTAGTTTTGTCAAACATTTTTTAATTAATATGCGTATTTAATAATCCACACCTCCTCATAGGAGAGATTGAGAGTTAGCAATAAGGATAAGAACACCATGTCCAACGTCTCTTTAAAAAAGATCGTTAAGAAGTACGAGGATATCCAGGTCATCCATGGCGTTGACCTAGACATACAACCGGGAGAGTTTTGCGTATTTGTTGGCCCTTCGGGATGTGGCAAATCAACTTTATTACGTATGATCGCCGGTTTAGAGGAAACCAGTGGTGGCGCTATTGAAATCGCCGGTCAAGATGTAACCGAGGCAGACCCTTCCGAACGAGGCGTTGCCATGGTATTCCAAACCTACGCCCTTTATCCGCACATGACTGTGCGAGAAAACATGGGCTTTGGCCTAAAGATGAACAAGGTGCCAAAGCAAGAAATTACCGATAAGGTCGACAAGGCAGCTAAAATTTTGCAACTGGGCCCTTATATGGAGCGCAAGCCAAAAGCACTGTCTGGTGGCCAACGGCAGCGCGTCGCCATTGGTCGCGCTATTGTCAGAGGGCCTCAGGTATTCCTATTCGACGAGCCTTTGTCTAACTTAGATGCCGAATTGCGAGTCGAAATGCGCGTTGAACTGGCCCACCTGCACAAAGAGCTCGGTGCCACCATGATTTATGTCACCCATGATCAGGTGGAGGCCATGACTATGGCCGACAAAATTGTAGTCTTGCGTGCCGGCCATATAGAACAGGTTGGCTCACCCCTAGAGCTATACAACAATCCACACAGTAAATTCGTGGCGGGCTTTATTGGCTCACCAGGCATGAATTTCCTCAAAGGTGAAATGGCTAACAACCAAGTTACCATTCCTGCTCTTGGCAATTTTTGCTTGCCTATTACTATCACATCAACCATCTCCGATGGGTCTGTATGGGTCGGTATTAGACCACAGCAGATAACCCTGCAAGACCAAGGACCACAACTTGAAGTCGACATTATCGAGCATTTAGGTGGCGTGTCGTATATGCACCTGCATACCAAAACCGGAGAGAAACTAGTGGTCGAGTTACGTGGCACAGATACCGCCACCGAGTGCAGCATGGTGGCCCTAGGAATTAGCGCCGATAATGTAATGTTGTTTGACCCGCAAACTGAACAACGAATTCTATAGCAGCTTCTCAATCACGGGCAGAATAACAGGCAAATCCAAGTACATGGTTTCTTCACAACATACAGACTTGTTCATTATTGGTGATGGCATTAACGGTTGTGGCATTGCCCGTGATGCAGCAGGCCGAGGCCTCAGTGTCCGCTTAGCCGAACAGGGCGACTTGGCGCCAGCAACCTCCTGTGCCTGGTCAAAGTTATTTCATGGTGGTTTGCGTTATCTGGAATACTATGAGTTTGGTTTGGTGCGTAAGGCTTTGCAAGCGCGTGAAGTGCTACTGAGCACCATGCCTCATATTAGTTACCCCATGCGTTTTGTCATGCCTCATCACAAAGGCCTGCGTCTGCACTACCATTACCTAGGTCACGCATGGGCTCATTGCTTAGTGCATACCCACGGCAAAGACAGCTATACTCTGCTTGAGGAGTACAAGCAACAAGCCCAAGTGGGTGAAGACTTCGGCGCCACTTTAACGCAGCAGGAACTAACCTGGCTGATGCAAAATGAATTTACCCCAACAGGCGAAGACGTCATTGGGCGGCGCACTAGACTTGGTTTTCAATTAGACCAACAACAGGCTCGCATTAGCGAATGGATGAGCAACCAACAGGACATTGCCGCATGAAAGCTATTCTAACTATTGATCAGGGCACCACCTCCAGTCGCGCCATTATTTTTGATGCCAACATGCAGCCCGTAGCTCAAGCCCAACAAGAATTTACCCAGTATTTCCCCAAATCAGGTTGGGTAGAGCATGATCCTGAAGAAATCTGGCAAAGTGTGGTAGACACCTGCCGTATAGCCATCGAACAAGCTGGCGCCGGAATTGAAATTGTTGCTCTTGGCATCACCAATCAACGTGAAACCACTCTCGTATGGGACAAAAGCACAGGGCAGTGTGTTTACCCCGCTATTGTTTGGCAAGACCGTCGTACCCACCCCCTGTGCCAAGAGCTGCAACAAGCCGGCCACGAAGAACTTGTACAACAAGCCAGTGGCCTATTATTAGACCCCTATTTTTCTGGTACCAAGGTACGCTGGATACTCGACAATGTAGACGGTGCTCGAGCACGTGCCGAACGGGGTGAACTCGCTTTTGGCACCATCGACAGTTACCTTATTTGGCGTTTGACCGGTGGCAAAAAACATGTCACCGACGCCACTAACGCATCACGCACCCTATTGTTCGATATCGATAACAATAGTTGGAGCGAGCCCCTATGCCAACTACTAAAAGTGCCCACTAACATGTTGCCAGAAGTCTTGGACTGTGATGCTCACTTTGGCACCTGTGAGCCGTTCTTAGTAGGCCAAAGCATACCCATTATGGGAGTCGCCGGTGATCAACAAGCGGCTACTATTGGACAGGCTTGTTTTCAGCCTGGCATGATGAAGTCGACCTATGGCACCGGTTGTTTTGCTTTGTTAAATACCGGAAAACAGCGCATCCACTCCTCTAACCGCCTGCTTAGCACCATTGCTTACCGTTTGAATGGGGAAACCACCTACGCCCTAGAAGGCTCTATTTTTATTGCTGGTGCCGTTGTGCAATGGTTGCGTGATGGCCTAGAAATTATCACCAGTGCCAGCCAGACAGGTGACTTAGCGGCTCAAGCGGATGATGAGCAAGAGCTTATCATGGTGCCGGCTTTTACTGGCTTGGGTGCGCCCTATTGGCAGCCCCAGTGCCGAGGTGCCATCTATGGCCTGACGCGGAATTCCGGGGCCGCCGAATTGGCCCGGGCGGCCCTACAGTCAGTGGCTTACCAAACCCGAGACCTACTGCAAGCAATGCAAGCCGATTGCCCACAATTAACTCACCAGACGCGTTTGCGTGTGGATGGCGGCATGAGTGAAAGCGACTGGACCATGCAATACCTGGCCGACATACTTGGCACCACGGTAGACCGCCCTGTGAATGTAGAATCAACAGCGTGTGGAGCGGCTTGGTTAGCTGGCAACAGCGCTGGGCTGTACCCAAGCATGATCGATTTTGCAGCACAATGGCAGCAACAACGACAATTCAAGGCACAATTAAACCATCAAGAAGCCGATCGTTTGTACTGCAAATGGCAACAGGCCATAAAGGCCACCATGCTGATGACCGCAAGTGAGGAATAGCGCTAAACAAAGCACCCATTTTTTGGCTCAAACCATTGCCAACAGATTGGGTATCTTGATAGTCTAGCGCTCGAATTTCAATATTTGAAACCAAATTATTAGTAAGGACAGCAAGATACCCATGGGCGCCCTAGATTTAGAGTTAACACTACCCAAAGCGCAAGAAGACGGCACAGTTGGTAAAGCCTTGATCATGCTGGACATAGTGGCGGCGGCCAATAAACCACTGCGGTTTAACGATATTTTAGCCCACAGCCCCTTTCCCAAAGCCACCACCTATCGCTTTCTTCAATCCATGGCAAATCAGGGCATGCTGGCTTATGA
>JAAERS010000097.1 GCA_024230095.1 Gammaproteobacteria bacterium
GCCCAGCAGTCAAGCCTTAGGCGTGCGTTTGTGGTTAACGGACCTAGTACGCCCACTGCTCAATCACAGTAGCTTAAGCAATAAGCAACTACAAATGTTCTTGATTAATGATCGTAGTATCAACGCCTTCGCTGCCCCTGGGGGTATCATTGGCGTACACACGGGGCTAGTGCTAAAAATGCAACATGTTGATGAGCTGGTGGCTGTACTAGCCCATGAAATTGCCCATATTAGCCAGCGCCATTACGCCCATCGCCGTGCCAGCGAAGAACGTCGAGCCCCGATTTATCTGGGCGCTTTGCTTACCACCATGGTGTTGGCTACTCAGGTTGATGCTCAGCTAGGCGAGGCGGGGTTTCACGCTACCTATACCGCCATGATGCATGAACAAATGAGCTACAGCCGCGCCAATGAACAAGAAGCCGATCGGGTTGGTTTGGATTTAATGCAAGCCAGTCATTTTGATACCCATAAAATGCTCTCAGCTTTGAAGCAATTAGACTCCCCATTTGTCGAACAGGACCCCAATTGGGCCTGGGCCCGCAGCCATCCAATTTCGGAGCACCGTGTCGCAGATATAGCATCGCGCGTAGAGCAGCTCTCGGCCCACCCCAGCAGCCCCCATTATCAATTGGATTTCCAACTGCTAAGAATCATGTTAGCCACGCAACTGACGGACACCACCAAACAATCATTAGAAGATGTTAGTAAACGACTTGACCCTCTAGCAGACCACTACGCTTTGTATCTGCAATTTGCAGAAGCCATGCTGTTAATGAAACAACAGCAGTGGTTAGAGGCCGGCGACCTACTTGAGGGTTTGGCAACAGAACGACCAACGCAACCCTTCATTTGGAACCAATGGCTAAGGGCATTGCTGATGCAAGGCCAATACCAACAAGTGATAGAAATCAGTCAAGAATATGCTGACTTAGGGCTGCACCAAAACTTGTCTAGGTATTATCAGGCCTTAGCTTATGCGGCCATCAAAAATATGGATAAAGCCTACCAGCAATTAAACCAATTAATACAAGCCCAACCCGACTGGATCGGCGGCTGGCAACTGTTGGCCGATTGGCGTGGGCAAACCGCCGACTTCGCCAAGCACCGCATCGCTAAAGCCCAGTGGCATCTTTTGCGCGCCGAATTTGAACTGGCCCAAGAACAGGCTCTGCTAGGTGAGCAATTGACGACGACTAGCGACCAGCAACGTCAACAGCTCAAACACATTCAAGCCCAGGCAAAAGCCTTGAAAGAAACAGCCAACAGCTTGTAAAACGGCGACCTTGGATAAGGCTTCATGATCAAAAATATTGCGTCTGGCGAGAACAAAGAAACACCCTCACCAACCTAAACTTAACCTATCAGTTGCGTCATAGTAACGCTTTACAGGCACTTCACTTCAGATATCAAGCAGCTGAAGTTACTTGGGCTGGAAATCGATTAAACGCTTTAACGGCTTATAAGCTGCCGCCCGCAAAGAGGGATCAATACGGATTTCGTTGGCACCCGTGCGCAGCACATGCTCGATTTTTTTCAAATCATTCATGGCCATCCATGGGCAATGGGCGCAACTACGACAAGTAGCTCCACTGCCACCGGTTGGTGCCTCTAAAAATGTTTTGCCTGGGGCGGC
>JAAERS010000098.1 GCA_024230095.1 Gammaproteobacteria bacterium
GCTATCGAAGGTTTCTTTTTGTCATGGGGTGCACCTAAATATCTCGGCCATGCTATCACCCGTATATACCGCACACCGACGGCACACACGGATGGCACACCAGACGAAAACCCGGCGTTTAGCGAGGCTTTCTTCGTCGGTACAACCATGGGGAATCAATACTCAGATAAGCAGAACATCACAGGGGGTGAGGGTTACACCTATTGGATCAGGTTCTCTAATCTCGCAGGGGAATACGGACCTTTGTCCTCGTCTGAGGGTACGTTTGCCGTGGCGGGGTATGACCCAGCAAAACTCCTAGAGATACTGACTGACCGAATTGATAGCAGCCACCTAACTCAAACGCTACGGGGCGACATTACGTTGATCACGGCGGAGGGTGGTATTTTGGAGGACTATCCAATCCTTAAAGAGGCGCTAGGTGAAACGGTTGATGACTATATTAATAACAACCAAACAATCACCCAACGCATATCGGCTACTGAGTCCATTGTCGATACGAGTAGCACGCAGATCAACACGGTGGCCGAGGGTCTTATCGACTCAGCCCTCCAGTTGGATTTAGCTAATAACAAAATAAGCACCTATCTTAATGATCTGAATAGCTTTGTTGATGCGACCTTCACGGTTGACCCTGACTCGGGTAGCATTGAGCTGGATGCGGTTAACGCACTACGAACAGAGACAGGGACGACATTTAGTCAGGTCACGGCGCGGTTCGATGCCATGGATACGACGATCAGCCTTAACGCGACTAAGGCCGACCTAAGTGACTATGTATCCAAACTGGGCACAGCAGGTATCGACATCTCGGGTGAAACCCCGCTGGTGAGTATTCACGCCTCGAAAATCATAACGGAACACGGTAAACCACTCGATACCAAACTCAGTGAGGCAGGCATCGATGTATCGGGCGAAACAGGGTCTATCAACCTAAGTGCATCCAGTGTAAATGTGGATTATGCAGGCTCGGCAACTAACCTAGCCACAGCCCTGAATGAGCTATATACAGCCGCAAATGCGGCTATTGACCTCGACGGTGTAACAGGCGTTGTATCAATAACCGCGATGAACTCAGCCTTCAGTGTCATTGCCCCTGTTTGGGATGAAGCCACGACATACGGTGTGGGCGACCCTGTTATCCATAACTTCAAGCATTGGCAGGCGACAAACCCACAGACGGGTACGCCACCGAATACGGACAGATGGCTTGATTTAGGTACTATTACAGGGCGATTTAACTCAGCCGAAAACAACATCAATACAGCCCAAAACACCGCTAACCAAGCCCTAACAGGACTAACAAACAAGGCTGACTCATCAACCGTAGGTGCTATCGAGGACAAGCAGAAAATCATCACTGCAGACCTCGAAGCTGTAACCGAGACCAGTCGTAACCAGCAAAGTGAGTTGTGGCTTTCAGCAACGACGGCTATTGAAACCGCGCTACAGAATGATGCCAATAGCAACACCGTGTTAGCTAGCTTCTCTCGTTTCCAAGACGATGTTAAAACCGTGGCGAGCGAGAACGAGGCGTTGGCTGAGCGCACTCAGTTGGTTGAAGCTGAGCTCCCCGGCATCAAGACTCGGATCTCCGACTATCGTGTAGCATCAATAAAGGAGCACGAGGCATCGGTGACGTTGATCACAGAAGCAGAAGCACGGATCGACGGCAAGGCGCAGGTGGCCTATTCCAATATAACGGATGCCTTTGTTAGTGCGGATGGGGTCATCGCAGGCAGAGCAGAAACCCTCGAAGGCGCGGTATTCGAAGACGACGGTACGACGGTACGAGCGGAGGCCCTGTTCGAAGATGTTGTGTCGATGAATATTGATTCTAACAGCGCCCTCGCCTCCAACTTCACCAGCTTAAGCACCAGTTTAGGTACTAAGTTAGCAGCGTCAACGCACAACGAGTTTGTCTTGTCCTTTTCCGATGAGAACAGTGCGGTGGCTGCCAAGATCAAGGATTACCACGTTACTTATCGCGGTGCTTCGGCAACGATGCAAGAAATCGCGGAAGCGGTTGTAAAGGAAACTGACAGTGTTGCGTGGTCCCACTATGATCACACGCTAACACACAATCTGGCAGCAGCCAAACTAACACATGACCTCGGTGAAGTACCAGAGGCAGGAGGTGATCAAGACTATACCATTGAAATGCAGGTCATAGGTAACGCGGCCAATATCCTTGTACAAACGAATGTACTAAAGAATGTGGTGTTTACACTAGGGGGTAAGACCAGCTCGGGAGAGCCTGAGATCATCCCTGATGGTAACGGTGCCTATTGGGTCACGCATGTTGTCAAGAACGTGAGCCCCCTCGTACTTGCCACCAACAGTAATTTAATCGTAGGCCGATTGGTAGGTTGTGGTTCTCGTATTGTCAAATTGAATGTGACCACCCAGGCCATCGGCAGTACACACGCGCTCTGGGCGGTTAAACAAAGTGTTGGTGACTTGAAAGCAGGTTTCGGCTTGTATAACAATGGTTCGATGACAGAGTTTACGGTGGTGGCTGACCAGTTCAGCGTCGTCAACGCCAGTGGGAACGGTGCGACAGCTCCTTTTGTTATCATCACAAACCACAGCGACCCCGATGTACCCGACGGTGTTTATATTGATGAAGCATTTATGAACAAGGCCACTATCACTGAGTTAATTGCCAATACAGTGACGGCTGATTATGTTAACGCTATTGATTTTCACGCTATTAGTATCTCAGGCGGTACAATTAATATTGCAAACGCATTTACTGTTGGCAGTAATGGCGGCGTGATTGCTAAGAATATTACGATCATGAATGATAATAACGAGGTGTTACTATCATCAAACACCAATCGTATTGCATACAGCATGATCAGCGGAGGGCCACCAGCTACAGCAGACAAAACAAACTACAGTGACTCGCGAGTTAATAACAATAATGTAAACTACAACAACTTATTCAATAGGCCGTCTATACCTAGCTCAATAGCTGATATTGACGGGGATGGTGTTATTAATAAGTTAGAAAATAACATTGCTATGGCTGGGTCTGAGGCATTGGCACATCAAGTTTATGAAACCTACTATAGCCACATCACCAATAGCCAAGGAGGCGTAACAGGCCAATACGTTGGTGATTCAAGTTATAAGTATGTTGATTTCTACTTACCTAGCGCGGGCATGGTGTCGGTATTTGTGCGTGGCGCTAGTTTAGGTGTAGGCCAGCGTGTTGAGATCCGTAATACAAACTCGAATAGCTGGACTTTGATGGGGACGATACCTAACCTAGATATGGAATACCGCA
>JAAERS010000099.1 GCA_024230095.1 Gammaproteobacteria bacterium
GAGGTGGGCATAATCGGCGGATACCCTTCGGCTATGACGGCCATAGGGTCAATAATGCTCTGCCTAATCTGCGCCGCCGAAAGACGACTGCCCACATCTCGTAGATCGGGTCCTACTGGCGACTCCGTAGTCAGTACAGAATGGCATGCCGAGCATCCGTATTGAGCCAGTGCTTGCTCTGCAGTGGCGGCTGCCACTGGTGCCGCTGGCGCAGCAACTGGTAGCGCCAATGACTCTTCTTCCTCTGACAATGTTGGCAATGCTACCGTCACTTCGTAGCCATCTTTAGCTTGCAGATAAGCAACTATCGACTCGATTTCAAACTCGCTAAGCTGGATAGGTGCAGCATCAACCTTGGGCATGGGCGACTCGCTATCATTGCTGCCTTTTTTGCCAAATCCGGCTACTACATACTCACCAGGCGCCACCAAGGACTCTCGCAAATATTCTTCTACACTGCTTGCTTGGCCACCATATCGACTGTCTTCAAGTCTATCCTGAGAAGCTTTCACTACGTCCATGTTCAACAAGTCTGGCGCCCGCCCCATATCGTTATGACACAAAGTACAGGTGCCCTTACCGGCAAAAACGGCCTCCCCAAAAGACACAAAACCATCCATATCAAGACTGTCCATATCAATCACTTCATCCTTCGGTGCTTCACCCTCGACCTGTGGTAAAAGATTGGCAACCAAAGAAAACACCAGTGTTAACCCTAAACTGAACCCAAGTACTCTTATTAACGTACCCATGAAAACCTCTTTCTCAAATTCTTAACTATTGACACCTGTTAATGGCCTTCACTTTTGATTGGCGGTATCTGTTTAGTATTGCTCAGCGATGCAATCCAAAAGATGAATAGAATACATAACAAGAAGAGTACAGTTACGATCGTCATCATATTGCCCGCATAGCCAATAGCCGGAATATAGTTATCTACTGAATTGTCTTTTACGACACTATAAACATGCCAGTGAGTGCGCACTGAGGAGCGCACATAACCCATCAAAGCCATTAGCCAAGTAAAGGCCACCGGCAGTGCAAACAACGCATACTGGGAACGGTTACTGACCTGCCCCCAAACCGAGGGGAGTATTTTGGCTTTTTTGAACATGAAACTATCAATCAATACACCAGCAACAATCACAACCAAAGTTGATACTACTTGGGTAACACTTGAACCCACCTTGTAAACCGTATTGGTAAAATAACCATAATAAATGCCGGCAAAGATGATATTCAAAATGGCAATGAGGTAAATCGCAACAATAAAGGCATTACCCCAAGCCGCCCAAGACACCGTGACCTGTTTGTCTGATCGGCGGTATAACTGAAAGGACAAGAAGGTAGCAATCAACATCAAGTTAACGGCAATATTTTTGGCTGGCATAATACCCAGAGGGCCCAATAGATGGTGGTGACTCCCCCCTAGGGTAGCCACTTCAGAAGCACGCAGTATCAGTGTATGGGGAGTAACCCAGACTAAAAATCCAAGCACCAGAACCACGGCAATATATTTGATCATCCATTGATAACGCAAAGAACCTTCCGTGCGTGACATCCCTGACCAAAGATAATAGTTGCTGGCCAACAAAATGGTGCCAATGAGCACCGCTTGTACGATAAACAACCACGCCAAAATCCCACCCATGGCTGTGATTCCCATTTGCTGCGAATAAGCATAAATTTCAGCCATCAGCCAATAACCGGCAAATGGCAGAGGCAAAAAGGCCAATACGGCAATAAAATTTGAGGTATAACCCATCCAGTCA
>JAAERS010000100.1 GCA_024230095.1 Gammaproteobacteria bacterium
GTCATTGACCCATCAGGCGCTGTAGCAGCGTTAGGCGTGATAGTTGTATTGTTTCCTTTGTCCCATTGATCAAACTGCTCGCTATACGTCAGCAGGTTCGTCCTACTCTCCTCAATCAACAACCCCAGACTCTCACCAGTTGCTGGGTCGTGATCAAAGCGGGGCTGATCATCAACAGCAGTTTGGATAATGCCGTTCTCGTCTACATACGTTCCAACGCTGGAGCGGGTAAACGTGATGCGGGGATCAAGCTCTTTGCTGTTGGCAAAATCTAAATTTAGGTCTGGCCATACAGCCGGGAACAGGTGCTTGATTGTCATGATGTAAGGGCCTCCAGTTGCTCATCAGTGAGCCTACGGGGGTAGTAAGCAAATCTATACAAGTGCATAGATACTGTGGATGTTGGAACCCAAATGCTAGACATTGCAATATCCAAGCTTGTGATTGTCGTTGGAGGAGACGCACTTATAGGTCCGCTAAGTACTCCATTAGAAGCACCTGCTACGTCTGTCTGACTCCAACTATGCGCTAATTTAGTTTTAGTATTAGGGGTCATAGCTGGAAGGCTTAGACTAGCCAGCCCCCCATTATTAACGTACAAGGTAGGACTCGCTGTAGTGCCCATATAACAAAGGATTCTCTGAGTGCTAGAGTTTCCATTGAAGATATAGTAGGTCTTGTTAAGACCAAGGATCGGAGGTTTGATTTCCAATGCGACTGTTCCTTCGTTCTGGTTATACCAACTGCTGAAGTTTGTTCCCGTAACGCTACAGACATCAGCCGCGCGGGTTTCTACTGTGCCTGTTGTGGCGATGTAGCTGGTGGGGAAGGAGCCTGCCTCTAATTGTGCGCCCCAAAGGTAAATACCAGAAGTGCCATCTCCTTGATAATTAAATGGAAAGACACCATCATCAGAAAGAATAATCTGTGGCGCGTTGGCCGATGTGCTGTAATAAACACTGCAACGTCTCCACCCGTTTGGCAGGATATCAATTTTGCAGGGAAAAGACTGACCGCTGGTCGCAGTGTTGTTGATAAGGTCAAAACTTGCACCTCCTACGCCAGCAACATTGGCGACTACAATGTTCCTTCCGGCAGGTTTAGCGAAGAAACTAAAATACCTAGGACTTGTAGCTGTACCTGCGTTGAAGCTCACCCTGTGTTCTGAGTCAGCATTATCCTCAACGATAAGATCTGCGGTCGTGGTTCCATCTGGTGCTTCTGTTGCATTTGCAGTAACAGTACATGCCGCTTTCTGCCAAACTGCGTTATCAAACTGCTCACTGTGAGTAATTATGTTTGTCCTGCTCTCCTCAATCAATAACCCCAAGCTTTCACCAGTCTCTGGGTCATGGTCAAACCTTGGTTCATCATCAACAGCGGTTTGAACTAGCCCCCTTGAATCGATATACGTTCCAACGCTGGAGCGGGTGAATGTGATGCGTGGGTCTAGCGTCTGCTCTGCTGCAAAGTTCAGGTCGAGCGTTGGCTTGGCGACGGGGAAAAGGTGTTTAATAGTCATTGATCAAGCTCCGAATACGGTCCAGTTTGTGCCATTGAACCAGACAAGGTACTGAGCAGTGCCGCCCCCGGTAACGGTTGCGCCCCAGGTAAGAGATGCTGCACCATCAGTGACGCGGTTGATGTTACCCACTCGCGCAGTTGGTGATGTCGGCAGATTAGCCACCGTTATTCCATCCTGAATTGCAAGATCGTCCATGTAGGCCAAGGTGCCGAGGAAGCCGTTCAATGGCACCTCGTTCGCCCCAGTCCCGATGTCGGTCTTGGTGACAACCTCCATGGGCGTCAGGTTGTATTCAGTCAACTTGACCAGTCCAAGGCCATCGCAAATGATGTCTTGATCGCCATCAGTGGTGGTGTTGATGATGTCGCCGCCAAGATTCACGTCATCAGTAAACGTTCCCTCGACTGCGTTTACATTGCCGCTAAATACA
>JAAERS010000101.1 GCA_024230095.1 Gammaproteobacteria bacterium
CACCTTTTGGGCCAGACTCAGTAGTTTGCCACACGCGGCAAGAGCTACGTGTGGTCAGCCAGAGGTTCAGTTTGTGGCTGGTTGTTTGGTGAGAATGCCCTTTGAGCAGGGCACATTTGTTTGTGTCTGCAGTGTAATGCAAAAGCGCTCACCGGTTTTGTTGCCTTCTTTAGGCGCCGCTTATGGCTCGCCGTTGGGGTTGTTATCTGTGATATCCAGCTCTTTAAGTTTGCGGGTCAAGGTATTGCGACCCCAGCCCAATAGGTCTGCGGCTTCACGTTTGCGCCCGCCTGTATGGGAGAGGGCCACGTTTATCATTGTGCGCTCAAATTCGGGCAGGGCCTCCTCTAATAGACCTTGGTTGCCAGCTTGTAACTGGGTGCGCGCCCACATGGAAAGCAGGTCTTGCCACTTTTGTGTCGCCGAGGTGTGCTCGGCAGATTGCAGCTCTGGCGGTAGGTCACTAACAAGAATTTTACTGCCAGCGCCCATGATGCTTAACCAGCGGCATAGGTTTTCTAGTTGGCGTACGTTGCCAGGCCAATCAAGTTGTTGGAGATACAAGGCCGTTTCTGGTGCCAGCAGTTTGGCTTCTACACCAAGCTCTTTGGCCGTTTTAGAAAGGAAGTGTTCCGCTAAAGACGGGATATCTTCGCTACGTTGTGCCAAGTTGGGTACCTGAATGCGGATAACATTAAGGCGGTGAAATAAGTCTTCACGAAATAGATTTTGCTCAACACGTTTATTGAGATCTTGATGGGTGGCGGCGATAATTCGCACGTCTACTTTTACTGGGATGTGCCCGCCCACGCGATAAAATTCTCCGTCGGCCAGTACCCGTAATAGGCGGGTTTGTGCTTCAGCTGGCATGTCGCCAATCTCATCAAGAAACAAAGTGCCACCATGGGCCTGTTCAAAATGTCCTTTGCGCTGACTGCTAGCGCCAGTAAATGCGCCTTTTTCATGGCCAAATAATTCAGACTCAATGAGATCTTTTTGAATGGCGGCCATATTGAGGGGGATGAAAGGGTGGGCTGAGCGTGGACTGTGCTGGTGCACTGCTTGAGCGATAAGCTCTTTGCCTGTGCCAGAGGCGCCATTGATCATCACTGTCATGTTGGACTGCGAAAGGCGGCCTATTGCGCGGAACACTTCCTGCATGGCTGGCGCTTCGCCAATTAATTGACTAGGCTTGCTATTGGGCTCACTGCCTGGTTTGGCGCTGGCTTCGGCCAGTTGTTCGGCGCTGAATTGCAGGCCTCGACGCACCAAGGATATGGCTTCGTCAATATCAAAGGGCTTGGGTAGGTAATCAAAGGCGCCGCCTTGGTAAGCAGTGACAGCGCTATCCAGGTCAGAGTGTGCGGTCATAATAATGATTGGTATGTGTGGTCGATTTGCTTGCAATTCCTGCAGCAACGAGAACCCATCCATTTCGGGCATACGAATATCGCTGATGATCAGCTGTGGCGTATGCTGTTGCAGTGCTTCTAGTAGCTGCCCCGCTTGTTCAAAGCTGCGGAAGGTTATGTTGGCTTGTTGCAGGGCTTTTTCTAAAACCCAGCGAATAGCGCTATCATCATCGACTAACCAGACTTGTTCACTCATGGCTACTGTACCTCGTTCATGGCTGTTGACTCTTACTCATGGTCGTTCCATGGGGATGTAAATGTTGAAACAGGTTTTTCCTGGTTTGCTGTCGCACTCGATTAACCCCTGGTGCTGGGCAACTAGGTTTTGAGCAATACTCAAGCCTAGCCCAGTGCCTTGAGCGCGGTGGGTCACCATAGGGAAAAAGATTTCGTCTTTTAACTCAGGGTTGATACCAGGCCCGTTATCGCAGATGCGGATGCGGCAAACTAAACGGTGATTATGATTACCGATAGTAAAGCGTCTGACGGCACGGGTTTGAAAGCGAATGCTTGGAGCTTGTATATTATTTTCCTGTACAGCTTGCAGGGCATTGCGACCAATGTTGAGAAATACCTGCATTAGCTGGTTCGCATCCAGCATTAGCTCTGGCAAACTGGGATCATAATCTTTGATTAAATCGACCTCTTCACCTGCTTCGGCGGCCAGCAGCTTGTAGGTTTTGTCCAGCACTTGGTGAATATTGGTATGTTGCTTGTGTGCTTGGCGCTGTGGGCCTAATAGTCGATCAACAAGGTCCCGTAGGCGGTTGGCCTCGGAGATGATGACATGGGTATACTCCTGCAATTCCAGGCGGGCTTGAGTGTTGTCTATTTGGTTTTCTAGCTCACGTTCCAGTAGTTGCGCGGCGCCACGAATGCCCCCTAAAGGGTTTTTTATTTCGTGGGCTAGGTTGCGGACTAAGTTAGCCGAAGATTGTCGGCGACTATGCATACGCTCGCCTCGGCTAAGGCGAGAGAAGCGATCCAGCGGTTGTATTTCCAGTACTAGGCTTTGCTGGTCATCCAAGGGTGTGCCGGTAAGATCTATCACCATGGCAGGATGCCCTGCGAGTTTGATTTTCACCTCACGACTGGTGAATGATTGACCCTGGCGCAAACTGGCTTTGAACTGTCCAAGCAATTCAGCTTCTAGCTGCACGATCTGTTCCAGCGGTATGCCCCTGGCTTGTTGTGAGCTCACCAGCAGAAGGTTTTGTGCCGCTTGGTTCAAGTTTTGAATGTGCAGGTCGGCATCTAGCAAAATAACTGACGTACTTAGCTGGTCCACCAGATTGGCAAGGTGCTGACGATGTGAGAGGCTAGATGACATAATTACCTATTTTTCACGCACCATAATGGTGCGCTTGTTTTTGCGTAAATGCCTTGGCGATAAACAAAAAAGCCCTCTATGTGAGAGGGCTTTTTGTATGCTAACTCATGGCCTGATTAGCAAGAGTAGTACAAGTCAAATTCAACAGGGTGAGTCACGCTGTT
The DNA here is from genome assembly GCA_024230095.1 of Gammaproteobacteria bacterium. Taxonomy (GTDB): domain Bacteria; phylum Pseudomonadota; class Gammaproteobacteria; order Pseudomonadales; family Balneatricaceae; genus Njordibacter. The sequence continues at coordinate 2,907 of JAAERS010000101.1, forward strand.
GACGGCTTCTACTTCACCGCGTTTCAGATCCAAGTAGCCATCGATCATGGATTCGGTGAATACACCGCCGCGAGTCAAGAATTCGTGATCATTTTCTAGGGCGTCTAAGGCTTGTTCTAAGCTGCTTGCCACAGTTGGGATAGCCGCTGCTTCTTCAGCAGGCAGGTCGTACAAGTCCTTGTCAGCAGCATCACCAGGGTGGATCTTGTTTTGGATGCCGTCAAGGCCCGCCATCAATAAAGCAGAGAAGCACAAGTAAGGGTTAGCAGTGGGGTCAGGGAAGCGAACTTCTACACGACGGCCCTTAGGGTTATTCACGTATGGGATACGGATAGAGGCAGAGCGGTTACGGGCGGAGTAGGCCAGCATAACAGGTGCTTCAAAACCAGGAACCAGGCGCTTGTAGGCGTTGGTAGAGGCGTTAGTAAAGGCATTCAATGCGCGTGCGTGCTTGATAACACCACCGATGTAGTACAGAGCGTTCTCTGACAAACCGCCGTAGCCATCACCATTGAACAGGTTAACACCGTCTTTGGAAATAGACATATGAACGTGCATGCCTGAACCGTTGTCACCGACGATTGGCTTAGGCATAAAGGTTGCTGTCTTGCCGTAAGCATGGGCCACATTATGTACACAGTACTTCAGAATTTGAACTTCGTCAGCCTTGCGAACTAAGGTGCTGAACTTGGTGCCAATTTCGTTTTGGTTGGCGGTAGCTACTTCGTGGTGATGTACTTCAACTTCAACGCCCATAGCTTCCATCGCGTCACACATAGCGCCGCGCATGTCGTGGGAAGAATCAACTGGTGGTACTGGGAAATAACCGCCTTTTACGCGAGGGCGGTGACCAATGTTGCCACCTTCGATAGAGGCATTGGACTGCCATGCTGCTTCTTCGGAGTTGATCTCGTACATGGCGCCAGACATGTCGGCTTTCCACTTAACGTCGTCAAATACAAAGAACTCTGGCTCAGGGCCAAAGAATGCTGTATCACCAATCCCCGTAGACTTTAGGTATTCTTCTGCGCGATGGGCAACAGAGCGAGGATCGCGATCGTAGCCCTGCATTGTGCTTGGCTCGATAACGTCACAACGCAGGTTGACGGTAGCGTCTTCGGTAAATGGGTCGATGACCGCTGAACTGTCATCAGGCATGATGATCATGTCGGATTCGTTGATGCCTTTCCAGCCGGCAACAGAAGAACCATCAAACATCTGGCCTTCGCTGAAAAAATCCTCGTCTACAGACTTGGCAGGGATAGTGACGTGCTGTTCTTTACCTTTGGTGTCGGTGAAACGCAGGTCGACCCAACGAACGTCATTGTCCTGGATCATTTTCAAAGTGTTTGAAGACATGATGTCTCTCCATGTTGACCAGCTTTAGGCTGGATTGGTTTTCACGATAAAAGGGCGCAACAAGACAGTGGCTTGTTACTGTTACAGGGTCTAGACGACCTTCATCGTAGACTCTGCTTTAAATTTATAACTCTTCCTGATTAGCAACAGCCGTGCCAACTTGTCTAATAACGCCTAAAAAAGCGAAATTGAACCTTATTGGTTGGTATCTGTTGCTATTAAGTGGCTAAGCGGAGCTATTTTACTCTGATTTCTTGTAAAATTCACCTATAACCGCTCTAAGGTGGTGCGAAAAGAGGGTTTTATTTGTTCCAAAGCATAGATGAGTGACTCAAAATGGTGCGTTTAAGGCAATTGGCGCACTAAGATGGTGCGAATTGTGAAAAGTTGGCTAAATACC
>JAAERS010000102.1 GCA_024230095.1 Gammaproteobacteria bacterium
AAATGGCAAGTGTAGTTTCAATATGTAATCGCGCTCTTACACAGTTAGGTGCAAACCTCATTACCTCTTTGGATGATGATTCAACCGAAGCCAAGGTGATGGATGCGGCATTTAACGATGCCTTAGACGCGGTACTGCGTGAAGCCCAGCCTCTCTGTGCCACCTTTCGTGCCTCTTTAGCTCAGTCCTCAACTACCCCTGCCTTTGGTTGGGATTATGCCTATCAAATTCCCACAGACCCTTATTGCCTATCGGTCATGGAGTTGGATGCGTCCACGGATAAAACCACCTGGACGATTGAGGGCCGACAATTATTAACTGATGAAAGTACAGCAAAGATCAAATTCATTGGACGTATGGCAGACACCTCGCAGTTAGATACATTGTTAATTACTGCGGTAGCTATGCGTTTAGCGGCTGAAACCTGTTACGCCCTAACTCAGAATGCCTCTAAGGAGGATCGGATGTGGGCTAAGGCTGATGCCGCGTTGGAAAAGGCCATGATGGCTGATGGTATGGAAAAGGGCAGTGAAATAATCGAAGCCACTCTGTTTAGTGAAGCGAGACAATAAATGCGGATAAGCCCGATAGTAAATAGCTTCTCAAGTGGGGAGCTATCGCCACGTTTAATGGGCCGTACAGACAGTCCTAAATACAGCTCTGGTTGTGAGGTGATGGAAAACTTTATCGCCTTGCCTCATGGTGGGGCGCGCAGACGCGGTGGTACACGGTTTATTAATGAAGTTAAAAACAGTTCTCATACTACTCGCCTTATCCCTTTTGAGTACAACGTCAGCCAAACCTATGTGTTGGAGCTGGGCGATCAGTATATGCGTTTCTACACCAACTCATCTGGCGTGTTCGGACAGGTTCAGTCAGGTGGCTCTGCCTACGAGATCACTACACCCTGGCTTCATAGTGAGATTGGCGAAATACAGTTTGCCCAAAACGCAGACGTTATGTGGCTGGTACATCCCAACCACGCTCCCCAAAAGTTAGTCCGATCAAGTCATGCCAGTTGGAGTTTATCTGCTGAACAGTTTAAGAAAGGGCCATTTAACGAGGTCAACCAGGATGAAACCCTCACTATTGCGTTTTCTGATACTAGCAGCACTACTCAAAATATCACTGCCAGCTCTGCTTTGTTTGACAGTGGTCATATTGGTACTGATTGGCTAATCGACACCTTGCCTGGTCAGGCAACGGGTGAGGTCGTTTGGGTGCGCGTAAACAGTGTCGCATCGTCTACGGTGGCTAATGTGACGATCAAAGATACGGACAACATGCCACAGGCTACGACAGCGACTAACCTGTGGCAACCGCCTGCTTTCTGTTCCACCAACGGCTTCCCCTCTGCGGTGGTCTTTTATGAGCAGCGTTTGTGGTATGCCTCCACTGATGCCAAGCCGCAATCCTTTTGGGGTTCTAAGCCTGTGCAGTATGAGGACTTTGGCCCTGGTGCGAATGCTGACGATGGCTTGTTTTATACCATCGCGTCCAACCGCGTTAACCGAATTAAATGGCTAGCAGCGCAACGTGTATTGATTGCTGGCACAACAGGTGGTGAGTTCCGTATATCAGGTGGCTCTGATTCTGCGATCACCCCTACTAACATTGATGTACGCAGACAAACATCGTATGGCTCCAAAGAGACTAGTCATATTTATGTAGGTTCCGATGTGTTCTTCATTCAACGCTCTGGCACACAGGTGCGTAACGTGGCTTATAAGTGGGAATCTGATGCGTTTGATTCTGATGATCTGACCTTTTTAGCGGAGCATATCACTGATGGTGGGGTTACACGCCTTGCCTATACACAAGTTCCTGACAATTTGATATACGCCCTGCGCGCAGACGGTACACTTTTAATGCTTACCTATACACCCTCTCAAGAGGTGGTGGGGTGGCATCGTCACGTTACGGATGGGCAATTTAAGGATGTGGCGGTTATTTCGGAAGATGGCCCCGATCAAATCGTATTCATCGTCCAGCGCGGAAGTGATCAGTTCATTGAAGTGTATGAGCCAGATAGTTTCATGGATAGTCTGGTGAGTTATTCGGGTAGTCCAGCAAGCAGTGTATCGGGCTTATCACATTTAGAGGGTGAGACAGTACAGATTGTTGCTGATGATGGTGTACACCCAGACCAGGTGGTATCAGGTGGGCAGATCAGCCTTAACTATAGTGCCTCAGAGATAACGGTGGGTCTGCAATTCACCTCCATTTTAAAGCCAACACGCTATGGGGCGAATGTAGGTGATGGCACATCAATGGGTAAGATTAAACGCTGGAATGAAGTATTTGTGCGATTAGAGAATAGTGCGATACCCAAGATCAATGGGCAACGCCCACCAGTGCGCTCGGTGGACACGACTTATGGCACAGCGCAGCCCATGACCAGTGAGGATGTGAATGTGCGTAATTTGGGATATGACCGTGATGGCATTGTTGAGATTGAGCAGGATTTACCCTTGCCTTGTCATATCGTATCCATGTTCGGCACTTTGAGTGTAGGAGGATAAACAATGCTTGCCACAATAATGACAGGCTTACAGATCATCAATTCGATTGATCAGTATAGTTCAGCCCAAAGTGCGGCTGACCAGGCTAATCGTGCTGGTGAAGAAAACGCACGATTATCTGAATTAGAGGGTGAGGAAAGAGTCCGTCGATATGAGGCCGAGCAAAAGCGGTTACGTGGTCAAATGGTGGTCAACTACGCCAAGGCAGGCGTTGTATTGCAAGGCACACCGCTTGATGTGATGGCAGAGGCAGCGAATGAGGCTGACCGTGAGGTTTCCTTTATGCGCGATCAAACGGCTCGTACAGCGAAAGCTAGGCGCTTGGGTGCAAATGCTCAGTCTGACAGTCTGCGATCTGAGGGGCGTAGTCTATTAATTTCTGGTATCGGTAGTGCGGCAAAGACAGCCTATGACAATAACCTGTGGGATATTAACTAATGAAAATACCACGCTTTCAACATAGTGGCGTTCCAGGCGCAGAACAACAATCGGTAGGGGCTATTGTGCAGTCAGGCCGAGCCAGGATGAACGGCAGTCTCAATGCGTTAAACAAGGTCGTGCAAGACTTTGGGCAGCGCATGTTATTGGAAGAACAGGATGCTGAGTTACACCGATTAACACGCAGCATGAAGCAACAGGCGTTGGGATTAAGTGACGGAATCATTAAGCGTGACAAAGTGGATGGGAACGGTGATCCGACCCATGACACAATGATTCCTGATTTTGAAAAGGGATTTGAAAAACTCCGCGCTGGTATGAATAACCGTATGAAGTTTCGCCAGAATAATAACGCTTTGACGAGAGAGTTTGATGCCATACAGGACAGTCTATCTTCTGGACTACAAGCCGAAGTGCGTAAGCGCCAAGTGTCTATCCGTAGGGCCGAAGATGTTGATACGCTGGATGGGTATTTGCTGGATACGCAATCAGGTTGGGATGATGCACAAATCTATTTCGATAAAATGGTGTCAGCCCAGCGATATGAGACACATG
>JAAERS010000103.1 GCA_024230095.1 Gammaproteobacteria bacterium
ATTGCGCCCGGAACGGGCTGATATTTGTATCAACTTTGCGACTGATCCCGTGACTAATTTTGAACGTATAATTGAAATAGTGGTGCAAGAAACAAGCATCTTACAAAAAACCCGTGACCATTATCGCCACTACCAGCAACAAGGTATGGATATGCACCTTCATAAGTTGTAAGCACGGTTGGCAGAGGGCGCTTTTTTAACCTGCCATGGCAATAGGGTTAGGTGAACATCACCTAACCCCTATGTGGACTAAATGCTCTGTATCTTCTCCACTTGCTGGCGCAAGGCATTGGCAGCCGCTTCGGCTTCGGCCAGTTTGGCACGCTCTTTAGCCACCACATCGACAGGCGCATTATCAACAAACTTGGCATTGCCTAGCTTGCCATTTAAACGTTTCATTTCAGCGTCTAATTTACCCAGCTCTTTCTGTAAGCGCGCCAGTTCTGCATCCTTATCAATCAAACCGGCCATGGGCACCAGCACTTCCATTTCACCAACTAGCGCCATAGCTGATAAGGGCACTTCATCGCCTGCTTCTAACCAGGTAACAGACTCCAACTTTGCCAGTTTAATTAAGAACTGACTATTGGCATTGAGTTTCTCTTGATCAGCCGTCTGGCCCTGACTAAATAGTACAGGAATGGGCCTAGCCGGCGAAATACCCATTTCTCCTCGGATAGTGCGCACGCCTTCAATCACTTCGCGCACCCAATTAAGGTCAGCCTCCGCCTGCTCATCAATTTTGCTGGCGTCAAACTCGGGGTAGGCTTCCAACATGATGCTATCGCCACCCTTACCTACCAGAGGTTTTACCTTCTGCCAAATTTCTTCAGTAATGTACGGCATCAACGGGTGCGCCAAACGCAAAGCGGCTTCTAAAACACACACCAAAGTACGGCGTGTGCCACGCAGTTGTGCGGCACTAGCCTGATCATCCCACAGTACGGGCTTGGAGAGCTCTAAATACCAAGCACAATATTCGTTCCAAATAAAACTGTAGAGAGTTTCTGCAGCATGATCAAAACGGTAGCTATCCAAAGCGGCCAAAACCTTTTGTTCGGTGCGTTGCAAGCGAGAAATAATCCATTTATCAGCCAGCGTTAGCTCAACCTCACCGCCAGTTTGACCACAGTCCTGATTTTCACAGTTGAGCAATACATAACTGGCTGCATTCCAAATTTTATTACAGAAGTTACGGTTACCCTCAATCCGTCCCAAGTCAAACTTGATATCACGGCCTGTAGATGCCAAGGAACATAAAGTAAAGCGCAATGCATCAGTGCCATAAGCCGCCATGCCTTCTGGAAAATGCTTACGGGTTTGCTTTTCGATTTTCTTGGCCAACTGCGGTTGCATCATATTGCCTGTGCGCTTGGTCAACAAATCTTCTAAACTAATACCGTCGATCAAGTCCAATGGATCTAAAACGTTGCCTTTGGACTTGGACATCTTGTCGCCACTCTCATCACGAATCAAACCAGTGACATAGATGGTCTTAAAGGGGACCTGCGGGCTACCATCTTCATGTTTCATGAGGTGCATGGTCATCATGATCATACGCGCCACCCAGAAGAAAATAATATCAAAACCCGTAACCAACACATCTGTTGGGTGGTATTTCTTCAAGGCGTCGGTCATTTCGGGCCAACCCAAGGTGCCAAAGGTCCACAGGCCAGAAGAGAACCAAGTATCTAGGACATCTTCGTCCTGACGAAGATTTATATTGCCCAAGTTGTGCTTTTCACGCACTTCTTCTTCATTACGACCAACGTAAAAATTACCTTCATCATCATACCAGGCAGGAATTCGATGCCCCCACCACAATTGACGTGAAATACACCAATCTTGAATATCACGCATCCAAGAGAAGTAGGTGTTTTGCCATTGCTTGGGCACAAACTCTATACGGCCATCTTCAACAGCAGCAATAGCAGGTTCAGCCAAAGGTTTGGTGGATACAAACCACTGATCTGTTAATAAGGGCTCTATCACCAAACCGGATCGATCACCACGAGGCGCCTTCAGGGTATGGTCTTCCACTTTTTCCAATAGACCAGCCTTTTGCAGATCGCTAACGATACAGTCACGAGCCGCATAACGATCCAGAGTTTGGTATATCAACGGAATATGTTCGTCATGTTGAACCTGCGGCTTACCATCGGTGCTATAGACTTCTGGCACTGCCAAGATAGCGGCATCTTGGTCAAGCACGTTAATCATGGTCAAACCGTGGCGTTGTCCCATGGCATAGTCATTAAAATCATGGGCTGGGGTGATCTTTACACAACCAGTACCGAACTCTAGGTCAACATAATCATCGGCAATAATAGGTATCCGCCGGGTTACCAAAGGCAAATCAACAAATTTACCAATGAGGTGCTGGTAGCGCTCATCTTGCGGGTGCACGGCAACAGCCGCGTCGCCCAGCATGGTTTCTGGGCGCGTAGTGGCCACCACAATATAATCAAGGCCATCCAATGTTTTTTCGCCATCCGCAAGGGGGTAGCGCATGTGCCAAAGGTGGCCAGCTTCGTCTTCAGACACCACCTCCAAATCAGAGATAGCCGTATGCAATTTGGGGTCCCAGTTTACCAACCGTTTGCCACGATAAATCAATCCATCATCATACAAGCGCACAAAGGCTTCCTGTACAGCTGTATAGAACCCCTCATCCATGGTGAAGCGCTCACGGTTCCAGTCAACACTGGCGCCTAATCGGCGCAGTTGACGGGTGATATTACCGCCAGACTCTTCTTTCCACTGCCAGACCTTATCAAGAAATTTATCTCGCCCTAAATCATGTCGGGTCAAACCCTCTTCCGCCTGCACCTTACGCTCTACCAACATCTGTGTCGCGATACCAGCATGGTCCGTTCCCACTTGCCAC
>JAAERS010000104.1 GCA_024230095.1 Gammaproteobacteria bacterium
AAAACTAGGCTTACCTAACGGTTAAACATATAAATTATTTATAGCTACTGTGGTGATCTATATGTCGAAGGATGTCTTTTAGATGCTAGATTCTGATTCAATGTGTCATTGGCTCAGTCATATATGGACTTGGTACAAAAACGGGTACCAAGTCCAATAATCATGAAGTTAGGTTAGTTCAATGGCCGATTATGCGGCAGGGTTGGCATCAGAGGGCGTGCCTAGGGTGCGCTTGTAGTGGCGCTTACGCGCAAGCATCTTCTGTAGGTAGGAAGCACCTATAATTATGGCCAAGCTGATACCAAATAACGGTAATAAAACAGCAAATATAACCACGGCCGTAACAATAAGTTTGTTGGCTTTAAAAGAATCGGGAACTTGGGTCAGACCCCAGCTACCCTGTGGTTTTCTCATCAGGTAGGCCACTAGGCCAGCCACCGATATTAGGACAAAAATGACCATGGAAACTACCAGCAAATACCAATAGGGTAATCCGTAAAAGCTGCCCATGTGCAAGCGCATAAATAACGATCGAGCGGCTGCCATAGTTCCAACTTCATCCCATGTAACACGCCGCAAAATCTCGCCAGAGTACTGATCTATGTGCACTACTTGTTGATCAGAAAAGTTGGTTCTGTTTTTCACGGTAAATACAGAGTCAGATTTTTTGGGCAGGCTGATAGTTATGGTGCCAGGTAAGTTCAACTGCTTAGCTACCTGCACCATAGTGTCTAATGTTAGTGGGTCGCCTATTTGGGTTGAACTTAGGCTTTTGCCAGAACGCCAAATGGGTGGGTAACCAGAGTCCGCACTTTTCTGGATGTCTTTATACAAAGAACCAAACACAACGGTTAAAAACATACCACTTGCCAGCATCACGATTAACACTAGGGAAGTCCAAGCCCCAAGTACCGAGTGCAGGTCCCGGTACAATAGCCGTTTGCCCTTGTTAAAGCGGATTGTGAAAAAACTTGCGCGTTTGAATTTCTTTTTTGGCCACCATACGAATATGCCAGTTACTACCAATACAAAAAGCCAGCTATTAACCAACTCAATCATATATGAGCCAAATTCACCCAACATCAATTCGCCATGTAAGCTGCGCACAATGGCAAATAGTGCATCGCCTCGCTCGTAAGTTCCGGTGACCTCCCCGGTGTATTGATTTACTAAAACATATGACTTTTCGCCATGATGACCAGTGACAAATTCGGTCGCCAAATTCGGGTCTGACTTAATAGTATAGCTACCAGGTATCTTGCCAAATTGCTTAGTTGCCGCAACCAGTTGCTGCTGCAAACTAACCTGCTCATTTTGTGGGCTGACTTGGCGTATGTCTGAATGTTTTAATGCTTCATAATCACTCTGCAGTAATATCAGCAGCCCAGTCAATGCGAGGAGGGCAAAAACAGGTAAGGTGATGAGGCCGGCAATAGTGTGCCACCGCCACATCCAGGCGTTAAGTTGTGTGTTTTTCATTGTTATGTAATCCAAATTATAATAATTTCAGATAGGTGTAATAGAGTCGCAGACTCGTTACAGCTAGCAATAATCAGTGTTTCTATGGGTGTATAAAGTGGTGGGATTACACAGTTGGTGGGGCGCGTGATGGTGGTAAAAAATACGCTGTAGATGGTAGGTAAATCTCGAAAGACTGTAAACCAGTCAGGTCGGAATCGAGAGCTAAAGTAGGTAATAGTTCTTTAAGTTGCAGTAGGTCTGTTTCAACACAAGAGCAATCTTGGTTTTGGACAAGGGTTTCGGGTTCCGAGCTTGATGAATCAATAGCAACAAGCTGAATCCCTATGCTGGTGCACAGCTTTACCCAATCCACATCACTTTTAAATTGGCTATTGGCAAAAGGCAGCGTAAACAGGAGGGCCCAGCTTAATAAGCTGGCCATCAGTAATGTTTGATTTTGCTTAAATTGCATCATGAGAAGTGCACATGGGGTTTGAGGACAATTTTACCGTACCGAGCAAGTTGAAACAGTGATACTAGCCTGTTATCAACAGCCTTAGTTATATCCGGATTGCTTAGCATGAAGTGGACGCTTATAACATGGACAGTTTGATATCATCGAAGGCGATCACTTTGCCACCATAGGCCGCCCTAAAGGCTTGGGCGTCTTCTTCTAGCCCAAAGCTAGCCAAGGTTGTGCCCATAGCGCCTTTTTGACTTGATCCCATTACATACCAAGCTTTACGTGCATCAATAAAGTGATCGTCGTGAGGCTTTTCCCAAGGCGTTTTACTCATATCATGCACGTAGACTTCTTTCACTTGAAGGCTAAACTCTGGATCCAGAAGGTAACTGAATAAATCACGTGTAGAGCAAAATTTGCGAACTTCATCCGAGGTTTTGGTATATGCTTGGCCCTTGGGACCAGGGTAGTTGGCAATAATCATACCGCATAGGTGGCAGCTCTCACCACTTTCGATAACTACGGTCTTACGGACCATTTTCTCGGTTTCTGATTCAGTGCATGCGCTCAGTAAGGCGAATAAGAAGATGATTGTGCTGATCTTCATAATTGATTTTATGATCACAGTGTTTTCCCTTTTAAAATGAATAGTGAGCCGGCCAATGGCAGCAGGATCCACAGCACCATAAAGCCGATTAGGGTGGTCCATGACAGGCTAGAATGGATGGCTACGGCTAGTACACCATTGATATCTGAGGTGTCTAGGTTAGAAAGGTTCACCAACCGAAATAGGTCGGTAGGGTTAAACATCATCAGTTGTACTAAGCTGGTTTGTGTTACACCGTCTTCAATGCCTACTAACATGGCCAATAGCGCTAAATCAAATACCAGCACGAAGAAAAACCAAGTCAACAAGGCTAAACCGGCAGCCTTGGATTTTTCACTTACGGATAGACTGATCAGATATGCAATACTGATAAATATCAAACCCAACAATATGGAGGAAATAATAAATAAACCAAATGTTAGCATTACCTGCTGCGCATTTTCTTGTAGGGCTAACCAAACAGCGGCACTGCCAAAACCTAAGCAGGTGGCCAGGCTAATGATGGCACCTTGGCCTAGAAATTTACCCAACAATAGTTGCCTATGTGTAATAGGGTAACTTAACAATAATAGTAGGGTCCCTGATTCTTGTTCACCCACAAAACTGTCATAGGCTAGTAGCAAGGCGATAAGAGGAATAAGAAAAACAGCTAAGCTTGAGAGACTAGCGATGGTGGATGAAAGTGAAGCCGTGCCGACTTGGCCAGAAGTTACGGTACCGTAATAGCTTAACCCCATAGACAGTACAGCAAAGATCAGGGTTGTGGAAATTAGCCAACGATTTCTCAGGCCATCTTGAAACTCTTTGGTGGCAACTGCCCAGATTAGTTTCATGATTTAGCTCCTTGCTTGGACTGATTGATACTGTCCTGGCCACTGGCTAAATAATATTCATATAGCTGCCCAAGGCCGGCAGGCTCAATATGTATATCCGTTAGGTTGTCGTAACGGGTAAGGCACTTGATTACCGACATTTTGTGCTGTTCTGGCACCATTAATATATTGGGTTTTACGACGTAAGGCCGCAGTAGGTCGTCCTTTAGCATGGCTTCTCCCAAACCTAGGGTATGAATGGTAATGGGTAACTGTGCTTGTTGGCGCAAGTTTATCAGGCTGCCATGAGCAAGCGGTTGCCCGCATGACATGATCATTGCTTTATCAATATGCTGTTCAGTTCCGGGCAAGATGTGGGAGCAAAGTATGATGCTGGCACCATCACTTTTGAGCTTATCAACACTTTGGTAGAATTCTTGGGTTGCAATAGGGTCAAGACCAATGGTGGGTTCATCTAGCAGTAACAGTTTGGGTTCACCTAAAAAAGCCTGAGCCAACCCTAAGCGTTGGCGCATACCTTTGGAGTAGGTTTTTACGGTACGATGTTTTGCATGGGTTAAACCAACTTGCTCCAAGAGCTGCAATACCATAGTTTTGGGTACGGACTTGAGATTGGCAAAGTAATTGAGTACTTGCAAACCGGTCAGATGGTCATAAAAGCTAACATTTTCGGGCAGGTAGCCAATTTTTTTACGACTGGCAAAGGCTTGTGAGCTTAGTGGGTCCATGCCAAATACCCGAAGCACACCAGAACAAGCAGGAGTCACACCAAGAATCAGCTTCATGATGGTGGTTTTGCCTGCGCCATTATGGCCAAACAACCCCATCACTTCACCGGCTTGTAGTTGCAAATTGACACTATCTAAGGCCGTTACTTGGGCATAGTGCTTACTAACTGTATCTAGTTCTACTACTAGTGTCATGGGGTTAACCTTGGGGTGATGGCATAGTGGGAGAAAGATCAATAATCGATCGCATAAGCGGATAACTGTCCTTGACGCCAGGTGGTTTAAGCACTGGGAATTGGGTTTGAATCCATCTCAGCATTAACACCGTAGGGCTATGCATGAGTATTTTTGCTTCGGGATATTGCCAGAGTATTTTGTCAATGCCATCGTTAGGCTCGAAGGCTGTGTCCCCTCGTGCATCATTGTTGAGATCCCAGCCAAGGTAGTTGCTCCAATAATTACCTTGGCCATTTTGACTCCATTCCTGTGCGCTATTGGAAACGTACTTAACTTGGGTTGGGTTGTTAATAAAACTGTTACCAGACATCTTTGTCTGTTCTGAGCCAGCGGTAAGGTGGATGCCTATTTCAGCACTTTCAACAACGTTGTAATTAATGGTGTTGTAACCAGAGTTGTATACGAATAAGCCCTTGCCTTCACGGCCCAGTGCTCTGTCTTGATCTCTGGTCCAGACCTTGGATAGGTAGTTGTGGCTAATATTGGATTGGGTAATGAAATTTAATAAAAAGCCATATTCTCGGCTGTCATAGGCATGGTTTCCGGTCACCTCTAAATGACGAGAACTCATCAGTGCATAGCCCGCTCGAGTATCAAAAGTGTAGTTGTTAATGACGCTATTGTGGTGTGAATACATATAGTGCACACCAAAGCGCAAATGCCGCATGGTATTATTTTCTAATAAATTATTTTCACTGGAAATGATATAAAGGCCATCCCGAGTGTGCTCGATCTGGTTACCCTCTACATACGCATCTTGCACCATGGACAGCTGTATACCATTGCCTCTATCGGCTGAACGGAGTTTGGGATTACCGCTGATGTGGTTGTCGAGCACGTCAAAGTGGTGCCCTTTTTGTAGCCAGATGCCAAAGCCATCACCGTTAAGCTGATTGTTCTCAATAGTGATATGGTGATGAGCTTGATCTAAGTAGATACCCGAATTTTGGTTGGTTAGATCGTGACCCCAATTGTGAATTGTGAGGTTCTTGATCACGACATTGGAAGCCTGTAGTTCAATGCCATGCCCTTGGCCTTGAGCATCTATGATAGCTTCGTTTTTACCATCAATAGTAATCTCATTAGTAACAATGAAATTACCCTGATAAATGCCCGCACTTAAGCGTAAGATATCACCGTTATGGGCGCTATCTATTGCGGCTTGCAGGTCGTGGCTAGGTGTAACTTCTCGCACCTCAGCACTTGCATTACCATAACATAGCAAGAAAATTATGAGTAAATTGAATGAACGCATTATGAACTAACTCAATGATATTCAGGGGGCGCCCCCCCTGAATACTTTAACAATGACTTACGCTTTAACTAGCATGCGACCGCGCATTTCCATGTGCAGCGCATGACAGAACCAATTACAGTAATACCACTGTACACCTGGTTTATCTGCCACAAAGGTAATGGAAGCGGTGGCTCGAGGGCCAATTTCCATTTGTACACCATGGTTGGTCATGCAGAAACCGTGGGTCACGTCTTCCACCATGTCCAAATTGGTTACCACCATAGTCACTTCGTCACCTAGGTTCACCTGAAATTCATTCAGACCAAAGGTTGGAGCAACTGAGGTCATATAAACGGTAACCTTGTTACCCTTGCGGATGACCTTGTTATCTGCAGTGAGGTTAACCCCATCCTTTTCCGCCATAGCGACGGTTTCTGCGAAGATAGGATCATCCCGGGTCCATACCTTTTTGGGTTTCATTTTACTCCGATGTACCATCATGCAATCATGGGGTTCAGCGTAGGTAGGCCCATCGTGAACTAGCTTCATAACATCGCCTGAAATATCGATCAACTGATCATTTTCCGGACGCAGCGGGCCCACAGGTAGGAACCGATCCTTGGAGAACTTGCACAGAGAAACCAGCCACTTGCCGTCAGCATCGCGGGTTTCACCTTGAGAGGTGTGGTTGTGACCAGGTTGATAATGCACGTCTAGCTTCTGGCGCATGTAGTTTACATTCTCACCATTGTAATGCTGGATGGCTTCGGCAACGTTCCATTTGGCAATCTGGCTATCGAGGAACAGGGTAGTATAAGCATAGCCTTTACCATCAAAAGCAGTATGTAATGGGCCTAATCCCAGCTCTGGCTCAGCGACAACAGCATCACGAGGGGCAATTTTGTCATCAAACAAGGCATCGAGTTTGGCAATGGCAATAATCGATACGGTGGGAGACAGCTTGCCGTTGGCAACAAAGTACTCACCATCTGGAGAGGTATTAAGGCCGTGGGGAGATTTGGGCACGGGAATATAACGAGTTAGGTCAGAACCCTTACGACCATCAAGTACTGGAACCTGATTGCCATTAAAGGTTTTATATTGCCCAGCTTTAAGCGCTGCCTCGCAGCGGGCCAGATTGAAGACCACTACGTGATCGCGTTCCGCACTAATCATTTCCCCAAGGTTCATACCCATCTCTGAGTTATAACAAGTGGAAGCGAAGTACTTACCATCATAGTCGGCATCGGTATTATCCAGGTTACCATCCACCATGACCTGGAAAGCTACTTCTAAGGATTCGGCGTCAATAACATTAAATAATGAGCGATAGGTGGACACGTCTTCCAAAGAAGACTTGCCATCATTGTTCATGGGAATTTCAAATTCACCATTACAAATCACATATTTGGTAAAGGGCACTTTTTGCACTCTAAGACCATGGATGGCTTGCACATTGGGCACGGTAATCATCTTGTCGGTTTTCATTACGTCACAACGAATGCGGGCTACCCGAGAGTTGGCCTTGTCGTTGATAAACACATATTTACCGTCGTAGTGACCGTCGGTCATACTCATATGTGGGTGATGGGAATCACCGGCCAACAAGTGAGCGCTATCTCCCTTGATACGCTTGCTCTCATTGGTCAATCCCCAACCGGTTGCGCTGTCCGTATTAAATACAGGTATACGCATTAACTCACGCATTGAAGGGATGCCCATGATACGCACTTCACCGGAATGTCCACCACTCCAGAAACCATAATATTCATCCAGATCACCTGGGTGTACACTGGCTTCGCATCCTTGAGCCGATTGCGCCTGAGCAGTGGAGGCAAACATAGCCGCACTCATGGGCACTGCCGCCGCGCCAGCACCTACTAGGGCGGTGCTGGTCAGAAATTTTCGGCGACTAGTTTTCTCTACTTCTACTTCTTCAATAACTGTTTGAAGGTCATCATCATTAAGTTCATTCATCATCTAATCTCCAATCGATATTTCAATATTAATTAATAATTAATATGGCTTTACTAGGCAATATTATGTGTGGGTATTTGGTTTTCGCTTAGTTGTTGAGCTCTCTTTTTTTGCATTTTACGGTGCTTCTTTTTTAAGGGGGGGCACGTACTTTGATCAAAGTAGGTGACTTGGCAATCAAGACAGTAATGACACTCGTGTTTGTTGATCACCCCATCTGGGCTGATAGCTTGTATCTCACATTGAACAGCGCATGCCTGACAAGGTGTTCCACAATCAGGGCGCCGCTTAAGCCAGTCGAACAGCCTCACATGACTAGACACAGACAACGCGGCTCCTAATGGGCACAAGTAGCGGCAGAAAGTTTTTTGATTGAAAAGGCTTGCTATGATGAGCAGTGTGGCCCAGGCAATAAAAGGCCATTGGCGGTCAAATTTGAGTAAGAATACCGTTTTAAAAGGTTCTACTTCGGCAAATTGTTCTGCAGTGGCTAGAGACTCTAAAGAAACACCAAATAAACCAAGTAAAATAAGGTATTTAATGGCCCAGAGGCGTTCATGTATGGCAAAGGGTACTTGTATTTGTGGCAGTTTGAAAAAACGGCCAACTATATTGACGAGTTCTTGCAGTGCGCCGAATGGGCATAGCCAGCCACAATAAACTGCACGCCCCCATAGTAATATGGTAACCGCCGCGGTTGTCCAAAGAACAAAAATTATTGGATCGAGTAAAAACAGGCTCCAAGTGAAATTTGTCATAAGCGCTTGCAGGAAGGTGAATATGTTGACGATGGACAGCTGGCCGCCCCAAACCCAGCCAACAAGCACAACGGTGGCTAACAAGAAACTATGTCGCAAGCGGCGTAAGAAAATTGGGTGATGAACCAATACATCCTGAAAAAACAAAATTAATATCAATATCCCGATCAGCCCCATCAAAAAGATAATTTCTAGCTGACGTTCTTGCCAGATGCGCTCGTTGATACTCAGTGCTTTGGGTAGCATTATGGGGGCGGGGGTGTCGACATACTTCTCTAGCATGGCGTAGTCGGCTTTGAAGCTGGTAAATAGACTATCAATTGGGCCTGTTTGGCGACGTACCAGCAATTCCACTTGCCAATCCCCACCGGGGTCAAATTCATGGTGAGAACGAATTCTGAAAATGGACATTTCCTGAAATTTTGGGGCACCGTCAATGTGCAAATCTGTTACACGTTCATGGTCTAGGTCGCGAAAGGAAATAGCATTTTGTTTTTGCAGCAATTGAATGCGATCAAAGATACCACCTCTGACATAACCAGATCCTTTATAAGAATAGCCATTGCCAAATACGACCAGTAAGTGTTCGTCTGGCTGGATAGACTGCATTAACCACTGGTATTCCGTATCACCAAAGAGATTCTTTCCGATGCTGGGTACATCCCCAAGCGTGTAATACAGTTCGGCAAATAAGTCCTGTTTTTGGTCGTTTCTGGCTTCATTTACATGGGCGGCTTCTGTGTTAGCAAAAGCATCGTCAACATCACCACGATTTAGCGAGAGTTTGCGAATAGAACCATCACCTAGCAATTGCTGCCATGAAGCTTTCGCATAGATATCATGTTTAATGGTCGATAAGGGCTGAATGAAATCACTGACTGGTTTAATAATACCTAGCGCAATAGCTGCTTTGTTTGCCGCCTTAGTGATGGAGGCATTCATGACCATTACCGTAACAGTGGCGCCTGACAAGCCATCTATAGCAATGTAGTCAGAGTTACTGGAGCCACCAATTTTGAGGTGATCACTAACTTTAAAATTAGCGTATTGATCAGCGAATTGAAACAGTTTGGCTTCTGGAATACCGGCCAGAATAATAGGCTCGTGATGCTCTAACACTTTAGCAGCGATATATTGTCCTTGTGGATCAATAGCGACCAGCATATTGACGGGCTCTCCTGAATAGGCCGGCATACGTGCGAGATCATTGGTTTCAAAGGCATAGGCCAGGATCTTATCTTTTTCATGGATAGTCCAAAGCAGAGGCGTGCCTTGTTTTTCTGAAACCGAGGTGGCGCTGGGAAATAGCTCAGATATCGCTATTACAGGATCTTTTGGAGGGCTAACAAATAGAGCATGACTAGGTTGTACTAGGCTAGTGAGTAGGCAAATGATAGCTATTAGGCGCCTAATCATAAGCCATGCCTGTGGCGAAAACGGTCACTGTTTTCATAGCATACCTTCCTTGGTATTAAGCAACGACTAATATTATATTAAATTTTATATTAGGGCCGGGCCATCAAGATTGACAAATATCAATTATTGTAAAAATATTATTTTATCTTTCAGTAGGCGCCCAGAGGTGATCGCTATTTAGTTCCCTCGTGAAGCCGCGGGGGTGGATTCGTTAGTAGTTGGGGACGTTATATAACCCCAAAATGGCAACATGATGACAATAGAGGGTTATATCCGATAGGGCATGAGGAGCAGTATCAAAATGAGACTAAAAAGCGTCTAGTGATCTGCTGGTGATTTAATACATTCTTTTTATCTTGGCGATGTCTTCTACAGTAGGTCCACTGGCTAAGACATCGTAATATAGCTTAAATTTTCTAAGCTAACGGGGTGACCGATAGGTTAATGGTAACCCTTTGGGTGATAGAACCCATTGCCATACTTGTATGTCACGGGCCCGAAAAGCGCCTGCACAGGATAATAAGTAATACTCCCACATTCGTCTAAATGTTGGGTCGTAATTATTCTCTAGCTGCGGCCAGGCCTGAGTAAAGTTGTGATGCCATGCTTGCAGGGTGGTGTCATAATCGGGACCAAAATTGTGCATATCTTCCACGACAAACACCCCCTCGCAGGCCTTGCCAATTTGCTGAATAGATGGCAGTGCACCATTGGGGAAAATATAACGATCTATCCAAGGGTCACAAGCTGGGGAGCTAATATTTTTGCCGATGGTATGTAATAAAAACAGACCATCATCAACTAACAAACCACTTACTTTGGCCAGATACGTTCGGTAGTTTTTTTGACCCACATGCTCAAACATACCAATAGAATAGATTCGATCAAAGCGGCCTTGTAAATCACGATAATCCTGGTAGATATAATCAACGGGTAAATCACCCTTGTGAGCATTGGCTAAATCCACTTGTTGTTTAGAAATGGATACACCTACTACTTCAACGCCATAGTGTTGGGCCGCATAGCGCGCTGCACCTCCCCACCCGCAACCTATATCCAGTACCCGCATGCCTGATTTTAATTGCAATTTATCAAATACTAGATGCAATTTGTCCACTTGAGCATCGGCAAGGCTTTCTGCCGTCTGCCAATAGCCACAGCTGTAGATCAACAAAGGGTCTAGCATCCGTTTATAGAGATTATTGCCTACATCATAGTGCTGTTTGCCAACCATAAAGGCCCGCCGGACGGTTTGCAGATTGCTGATTCTCGCCCACCATTTTCGCCAGGCCAATAAAGGGTAACTGGTCTGCCTATCGATACCATAGTGCAATAGGCGATAAAAAAACTGATCCAGCGCTTTGCACTCCCACCAGCCCTCAACATAAGCTTCGCCTAGTCCCAGTGTTCCTTGTTTTAAGATACGAGCATACAAACGTCTATCTCGTACTTGAGGATCCCAAATGTTGGGCCCATCAAAGCATACGCCGGCTTGAGACAGCTTCTGATTCAGTTTTTTTTCCATTAACCTTTCGAGCATTATTTACCCCAGTATGGCAGAGTATTTACTAGATTATAAGCAAAGCAAAAAGCAGGTATCAATGACGTTAGTCAGTTTATATATCTAACGCCCAATGTTTTTTGTTCGAAATAATGTTTATATAAGTCGATATTGTTCTGTAAATCAGGGCACAAATAGTTGCTGTGAGAGAGCTTGTGGTTGGTAGTGTTATTTCTTTCACAGCGGTTAACGCTTTAATAGGCACCAATATGAATGTTGCCCATTTGTTTGGCGAGCACTGTCCAGAAAGAAGCCCAAGAGCTCTCCTGTGTAGAATCGCTTTTTGCTATTTCCGCATTTAGCTCAGTGGTGTGGCACCTGTCTCAATACGCACAATTTTACCGTCTTTAAGCATACTCACGCCCATCACGGCTTCCTTTGAACCATCTGGAAATTTCATAACGTCATGCATTACCACGATTTCATGATTTTCGTAGATACAGCGGGAATTAATAAATTCGAGGTCTTCACTAGCCATCATGCCTTGGGCAGCAACCAGCCAATCTTTTTTGTTGACCTCGGTGCCGGACTGATGCCGCACAAAAACGAAGTCATCGTGCAATAAATTAGCATACGCTTCCATATCTTTGTTGTTCATAGCCGCTTGCAGTGCTGCATATATCATTGTTACTCTCCTATTTATTATTAGTACTACTTTTTGTACAAGGTAGCCTAATGCTAAGGGGTTAGCAAGTATGATATTGAATGCCAGAAGCAGGGTGTTAGCGTCTTTTCGCGTCTCAATGGGTTAGCTTAATCGTCTTACTTTGAAACTACGACCTTTGAGTTTGCCTTGGCTTAATTTGGTGATGGCCGCTTTAGCGTATTCGCGCGTTACGGCAACATAGGCCCATTGATCACCAACTTGAATCTTACCAATTTGGCCACCGGGAATGCCGCCTTCTCCTGTTAAGCCTCCGACGATGTCGCCAGGGCGAAGTTTTTGTTTTTTACCACCACTGATTTGTAAGGTCACCATGGGTGGTTTGGTCGGTGGTTGTCGCAAAACAGATTTGGGAGGCAATTCTGATTTTGGCAGTTGATAACCTAGGTATGTTTCTAGCAAACCTAATTTGTATTCTTCGCGCTCGTTGTAGAGACTAGCGGCCATGCCTTTGGCACCTGCCCGACCAGTGCGACCGACACGGTGGGTGTGTACCTCAAGTTCACGGGCAATTTGGTAGTTAATCACTAAGTCCAGAGAGTCAATGTCTAGGCCTCGAGCAGCCACATCAGTGGCGACTAGCACTGTGGCACTGCTATTAGAAAAGCAAACCAGAGTTTGGTCACGTTGCTTTTGTTCGAGGTCGCCATGCAGGGCTAGCGCTTTAAAGCCATGAGCACTGAGCTGGTCAGCCACCTCTTGCGTTTCACGTTTGGTATTGCAGAATATTAAACAAGAGCTGGGCGCTTGAGCATGCAAAATGAGGCGTATAACGTCTACTCGAGAGTGCTCTCCAGCGACCTTATATAACTGTTGCTCGATGCTATTTTGTGTATGGGCGTCGGTAACTTTAGCTGTCGCTGGGTTCGTGAGATAGCGTTCGGCTATGGCTTGGATCTGATTTGGATAGG
Source organism: Gammaproteobacteria bacterium (assembly GCA_024230095.1). Classification (GTDB taxonomy): domain Bacteria; phylum Pseudomonadota; class Gammaproteobacteria; order Pseudomonadales; family Balneatricaceae; genus Njordibacter. The sequence continues at coordinate 12,854 of JAAERS010000104.1, forward strand.
TAGCACTAAACAGCAGTGTTTGGCGATTCTCTGGCGTTTCACCGATGATTATATCTAACGCATCTTTGAACCCCATATCCAACATGCGATCGGCTTCATCTAGCACCAGTGTGCTTACTTGGTGTAGCTTCAAATTGCCCTTGCGGACGTGCTCTTCAATGCGTCCAGGTGTGCCAACAATTATGTGAGCACCATGTTCTAGAGAGCCCACTTGAGGGCCAAAAGGCATGCCGCCACATAGGGTCAGTACCTTGATGTTGTGGATACTTCTGGCTAGACGACGAATTTCTCCAGCTACCTGGTCGGCTAACTCGCGGGTTGGACAAAGTACCAAGGTCTGTACTCGAAAACGCTTAACGTCCAGTTTGTTGAGCAGTCCTAAAGCAAAAGCGGCGGTCTTACCTGAGCCGGTTTTGGCTTGTGCAATTAAGTCCTGATTGGCCAGAATAATTGGCAAAGCTTGTGCCTGAATAGGTGTCATGGTGCTGTATTTGAGACTCTTTAGGTTTTCAAGTAGAGCGGGAGTGAGCCCAAGGCTGGAGAAATCGGTAGAGGACACGTTGGTTTCCAAATGATGTTGTTTAACTGGTTACCATGTTTGGCACATAGCGAGTAGTAACGGTAGTTTACCGGAGCAGAGAGCTCCTGCCACCTGTTATTGGCTGTTCAAAGCAGATAAATGAGCTAAATCGTAACTAAACAGTCGCTCAGCCTCGATTCAAACGCGTTGATAGCACTACCGAAGACTCAGTGTCAACGATGCCTTCAATTTCCCACATGATATCCAGAACCTGCTCCAGTTGTTGCGTGTCGGTGACGCTAAGCATGGCAATAAGATCGTAGCGTCCACTGATGCTGAGCAGGGTGTCTACTTGGGGGATTTTGGCTAACTGCTCACCAATCATTTTGCTGTTATATGAATCTGTTTTTACTGATACATGGGCCTTAATAGTGTTTTTACTGACGTCATCAGCAACTCGCACCGTATAACCTAGAATGATCTGTTTATCTTCTAGGCGTTGTAGGCGTTGTTGTACGGTGGTACGTGACAGGTTCAGGGTCTTGGCCAACTCGGTGATAGATGCACGTGCATTGAGTTGTAGTTGTTTGATCAAAGCATGGTCTTGTTGGCTTATTTCATTTCGCATTTTGAAATTCATCTACGTTAAATTGTAAAAACATATTAACAAAAAGATCAGATTGACGCTATTTTTGTTCAGCCTTGGTCAGGATAATAGTACCTATGCTTTGTTTAATCATTAGGGCTACCCTATGTTAGATTGTTACCCAAATACCCGTCATCTAATGCAGCACCAGCAGCCTGAGCAGCCTTTGTACCTGTTTCATAAGCAGTTGCTAGAGCAGTCCATTGATCAGTTTCAACAAGGTTTCCCGGGTTTGCTGACCTATGCCGTGAAAGCTAATCCGAGTGCGATGGTGATTAAGGCCATGTTGCAGCACGGGGTTGAAGCTTATGATGTGGCCTCTGTAGCAGAAATTAAGCTTGTACAAAATTTAGCAAAGTCTTTAGATAAGACGGTCACCTTGCACTATCACAACCCAATTAAATCAGAGTCGGCCATTGCTGAGGCGTGGCACCAGTGCGGTGTGCGCAGTTTTGCTTTGGATGATGAGTTTGAGTTGGCTAAGTTGCTCAAGCAAATACCTGATCCTGCCAGTACTGAACTGTCTGTGCGTTTTGTGGCACCGGTTAAGCATGAGGTAATCTTGGATCTGAATAGCAAATTTGGCGCCAGTGTCAATGGTGCCATCAAGTTATTGCGAAAAGTCCATGCTGCGGGCTTTAAGGCGTCATTGACGTTTCACCCGGGCACTCAATGTACTCAAACTCAGGCCTATGTGGATTTTATTGCTTGTGCCGCTGACATTGCCAAGCATGCCCAAGTAACCCTGCATCGTCTTAATGTTGGTGGTGGTTTCCCAGCCAGCTATGTGAAAAGTTTTGGACCTGAATTGGCGCAGTATTTCGCTGCTATTAAAACCGCTGTAAATACTTATTTTGATGTGCCGCCTGCTTTGGTATGTGAACCAGGGCGCAGCCTGGTCAATGATAGTGTGAGCTTGTTACTGAAAGTGTTGCACCGTCGTGAAAATGGTAGCCTGTTCCTAAATGACGGGGTTTATGGTGGTCTATTGGAAATGAAAGTGGTTGACTTGGGTTGGCCCATGTTGTGTTGGCGACAAGGTCAACTTATTGATGGTGAAAGAGTGCCCTTTAAAGTATTTGGTCCTACTTGCGATTCTATCGATGTGTTGCCCACACCTATGTATTTGCCAAAGCAAATACAGGATGGTGATTATATCGAGGTGCCTTTAATGGGAGCCTATTCGTCGGCCAGTGCAACTCAATTTAATGGTTTTTTGTCTGACGCCTACGTGCAGGTGAAAGTTTCTAGTTATTGTTCTATTCAGCAAGCTAGTAGCTTGCCCTTGGTAGCCGGCTTGTAGTTTGGAGTGGTTAAGTTCCTAAATTAGCTTATGCTAATTTTTAAGGGTGGCATGTTAATGTCACCCTTTTTTTATGTCTATTTGACACAAAAAAATTGCTTATTTGGGGCGGTTTATTTTGGGCTTCTATGTCGCGCAGGTGTCAGTGATGTCCAGAAAACAACAGTTCCAGAAATTGGATTGTAATACACTGCTCGGACTTGGCTTTAGGTAGGTTCAAGCAGTCGTTTTATTAGTGCCTATTGTGTTATCAATGAAATTAGGAATAGATATGAGCAAACACTATCGTGATCGCCGTAAAATTGACCCTACTAGGGGGCCTGTCTTTGCTGACGCCCTGGCCAATGACAATGATCGTATGGAAATTGGTCCAACAGCACTGGCCTATGCAGAATGGGAAGTGGCAGGCCTGACATTACCTAATTTACCGCGAGTCCGGGAGTATCGGTGGCAACGTTTGGTTAGTCATATGAATGAGCGCGACTATGGAGCAGTGCTATTATTTGATCCCCTAAATATTCGCTACGGTTCTGATTCCACCAACATGCAATTGTGGAATACCCACAATCCTTTCCGTTGTTTAGTCATTTGTGCTGATGGTTATATGGTGATGTATGACTATGCTTTCGCCAAGTTCCTTTCTACCTTTAACCCGCTGATAAAAGAACAGCGCGAGGGTGCCGATTTTTTCTATTTTGATCGTGGTGACAAGGTGGAGGATGCGTCGGATGCATTTTCTGGGGAGATTTTTGATCTGGTTAAGGAGCACGGTGGCGGCAATATGCGTCTGGGTGTCGACAAACCTATGCTGCATGCCATCTGGTCTTTAGAGAAGATCGGCTTTGAAATAATGCCTGCCGAAGAATTGACTGAAAAGGCGCGCGCCATTAAGTGTGAAGATGAGATCAACGCTATGCGTTGTGCTATGCATGCTTGTGAGCAAAGTGTTGCGGCCATGGAGGCTGCGGCCAAACCTGGGATGTCAGAAAATGAAATCTGGGCTGTATTGCACGCCGAAAATATCAAGCGGGGCGGCGAGTGGATTGAAACTCGGTTGCTAGCTTCGGGGCCTCGAACCAACCCTTGGTTTCAGGAATGTGGCCCGCGCATTGTGCAGAATAATGAAGTGCTGTCTTTCGATACGGATCTGATCGGCACCTATGGTATTTGTTCTGATATTTCACGTTCCTGGTGGATCGGCGATGGCCAGCCACGCGAAGATATGATTTATGCAATGCGCCATGCTCATGAACATATTCAGCATAACATGGGCCTGTTAAAGCCAGGTGTGAATCTGCGTGAGCTATCAGAAAAAGGCCATGTATTGGACCTTAATTATCAAGCTGGGAAGTACGGCTGTATGATGCACGGTGTCGGCTTGTGTGATGAGTGGCCGTTGGTGGCTTATGAGGACAAGGTGGTGGAAGGTGCTTACGACTATGAGCTGCAACCGGGAATGTGTCTTTGTGTGGAAGCCCTAGTGGCAGCAGAGGGTGGTGATTTTGCCATTAAGTTAGAAGATCAGGTGATCATTACCGAAGATGGCTATGAAAATCTGACTAGCTACCCATTTGATCAGCGTTTGATGGGTTTGTAGTGCATTGTCGGGTTAGGTGAATGCTACTTGTCCCGCAATGAACTTATAACCTTGGTTGTCCTACGAGCGGGTGGTTGGCATTATTGCGTGGATTATTACTGGCTGTTAACGCCTTGAAATATTCGTTCAAAGGCCGCACTTAATGAGTGTTAATGGCCATAGATCTGTTGTCTTTTTATGAACAAACAAGAAAATCGTATTTATAAAGTTATCTTCGCTAGTCGTGATGAGGTTTATGAAGTTTTTGCTCGCTATGTTTATCCCAGTGATATGTATGGTTTTGTCGAGGTCGAAGAGTATATATTTGGTGAACGCAGCCAACTACTGGTTGATCCTAGTGAAGAGCGCTTGAAGTTAGAATTTGCTCAGGTGAAACGTTCTTATATACCGATGCAAGCCATCATTCGTATAGATGAAGTGAGTAAAGAAGGTGTTGCCAAGGTCAGTGGCAGTGCGGATAAATTGGCAACATTTCCAGGCCCTAACCATTTGCCCGGCAGTAAATGATGCCTGACTTTGAGTTGCATCCACAATTGCGCAAAGACTGTGAAGAGGTACTAGACTGGCCTCTTTGTAAGGTCTTGTTAATGAACAACGCGCTTGTGCCTTGGTTGATCCTTGTGCCCCGTGTGGAAGGGGTAGAAGAGTTGCATCAGCTCACCAGTCAACAACAGTATCAATTACTGCAAGAAGTGGCGCTGCTTAGTAGTTACCTAGAGTATACCTATGAGCCTGATAAATTGAATGTGGCGGCTATTGGTAATAAGGTGCGCCAGTTGCATATGCACGTTGTGGCGCGGCAAGAACAAGATCCCTGTTGGCCTGAACCTGTGTGGGGCAATTTGGCCTCATCACCTTATGAGCAAGCTGAATTGTCGGCTTTGCTAGTTCAGTTGCGGGCAAATTTAGCATAATTTCTGCACAGGTTAAAAATACGTCTATACTGAATATTCAACTTTAAGAAATGACAAATTTTTTGGAGTTGATCAGAGACTGAGGGTGTGAAATTGCCTACCCTTAGTGTTTAACTTGCGAATTTTTGGGCTCATTTTGGGCCCTTTTTTGTGCCTGTAATGGGGCTAAAGGTGCCGGCTTATTGATGACCAATAACCAGTTGGGCTTAGTATCATCACTTAGGCAGTTAGCGTATCAGGTGGGGGAGTGTGGCTGGGATAGCAGGATTCGAACCTGCGCATGACGGGATCAAAACCCGTTGCCTTACCGCTTGGCGATATCCCAGCAATGTCCGGAGGACGCCAGAGAATGGTGGCTATGACTAGATTCGAACTAGTGACCCCATCATTATGAGTGATGTGCTCTAACCAGCTGAGCTACATAGCCATTCTCTTGGAGATCTCGTTTACATTTGCGTGTAACCGAGGACGCGAATTATTCCTTGTTTTGGTGTTGCTGTCAACAGGGATTTTGGGAAAATACCATTGATTTAACTGTTTTTTTAGGCCCGCTGGATGGCCAGCTAATTGCTAGGCCAGGACTGGGCTCTGAGGTGCTTATTGGTATGCTAAAATAACCTTTTAGGCACGCTTAAACGTTAAAACGAAAGTGCACTACGTCACCGTCTTTGACAATATAATCCTTGCCTTCTAGACGCCATTTTCCAGCTTCTTTTGCCCCCTGTTCTCCGTTACCAGTAATGTAGTCATCATAGGCAACCACTTCAGCTCGAATAAAGCCTTTTTCAAAATCTGTGTGAATAACACCAGCAGCCTGAGGTGCTGTGGCGTCTTGCTTTACCGTCCAGGCCCGCACTTCTTTGACGCCAGCAGTAAAGTAGGTTTGTAGGCCTAGCAGGTCATAGCCAGCGCGAATGACTCGGTCCAAGCCCGGTTCTTGCATACCCATGTCGGTTAAGAATTCAATCTTCTCTTCATCTTCTAGTTCGCTGATTTCGGCTTCGATTTGGTTACAGATGGCAACAATCTCGGCCCCTTCTTCTTGGGCTAGTTGGCGCACGGCATCCAAGTGTGGGTTGTCTTCAAAGCCATCGTCTGAAACATTGGCGATATACATGGTCGGTTTGGTGGTTAGGAGGTGAAAGGTTTTCACCATCGCCAAATCATCATCACTTAGTTCTAGGGTGCGTATAGCGATACCCTCACTTAGTGGTGCAGCTAGCTTATCTAGTAGAGCGAGAGTTTTTTGGGCTTCCTTGTCACCCGTGCGGGCCACCCGCTGTACGCGTTGCTTTTGCTTTTCAACAGATTCAAGGTCGGCCAAAGCCAACTCCATATTAATAATACCAATGTCGTCTAGGGGGTCGATACGATTGGCAACATGAATGACATTGTCATCCTCAAAGCAGCGCACCACATGGGCGATAGCATCAGTTTCACGAATGTTTGCTAGGAATTTATTGCCTAGGCCTTCACCCTTAGATGCGCCTTCCACAAGGCCAGCAATGTCAACAAATTCCATTGTTGTTGGCAATATACGTTCAGGGTTGACGATGGCAGCGAGGGCTTGCAAGCGTGGATCAGGCATAGCCACTACGCCTGCGTTGGGCTCAATAGTGCAGAAAGGAAAGTTTTCTGCACCAATGCCGGCCTTAGTCAAGGCGTTAAATAGGGTGGACTTACCAACGTTGGGTAGGCCAACAATACCGCAATTGAATCCCATGGGATACCTCGTTATTCAGATTGACTGTGTAGGCTGTTCATAGCCTGTTGCCAGCATCCCTTTAGTGCGTCAGGTAGATAGTGTATGGCGTTATCCATGGCGCGTTGGGTGCTGATAAATTCATCATTAGGGGCTTTTTTCAACACATAAGAAACCACTTGTTTGGCATTGCCTGGGTGGCCAATTCCTATGCGTAGGCGGTGGAAATTTTTGTCACCACCGCGTTTGTTAATTATGTCACGCAAGCCATTATGACCACCGTGGCCGCCGCCTTGTTTAAAGCGGGCCGTGCCGGGTGGGAGGTCCAGCTCATCGTGAGCTACCAAAATAGCCGGGTTGTCTATTTTGTAGTAAGCACTCACCGCTTGCAGTGCTTGACCACTTAAATTCATGAAAGTGGTGGGAATCAATAGGTGGACTTTTTGCCCTTCCATCATGCCTTGGCCATACAGACCAAAAAAACGCTTTTCTGCAGCCATAGTGATGCCGTAGTTCTTGGCAAGCTCCAGAACCCAGTCTTGGCCAGCATTGTGGCGCGTATTGTTGTACTTGTTGCCGGGGTTTCCCAGGCCAACAATAAGCTGTAAGGCGTGTGTATCATTCATGGCATTATCGACTTGTTAAAACCAAACAAGGCCTGCATATGCAGGCCTTGTTCAGAAAACCAAAGGCAATTTGGCTTTCTTAGCTGCCGCGCTTAGCCGCAATATTAGCAATAGGTGTGTCGTTTTTGGCGCCAGTAGTTAGGGCCTTAATTTTAACACCTTTTGGTAGGTCCAGATCTGACAAGTGAACGATGCCGCCCACAGGTACGTTTTGCATGTCGATGGACACGTATTCTGGAAGGTCTGCTGCCAAGCAGGTAATAACGACTTCTTTTAACTGGTGAGAAACACGACCGCCGCCGATCTTAACCGCTTCAGAAGAGGCCTCATTTAGGAACTTGATAGGCACCAAAATGTTGATTGGATTGGACTTGGTTACGCGCTGGAAGTCAATGTGCATGATTTCACGTTTGGCTGGGTGGCGCTGTAGGTCCTTAAGAATTGCCTGCTCTTGCTTACCGTCAACGTCGATAGTAATAACGGAGGAGTAGAACTGCTCGCTTTCAGACGCCTTTAGCACTTCTTTGTGCTCAAGAGTCAAAGACACAGGCTTCTTGTTTTTAGCACCACCAAATATGATGGCGGGAATCATGCCCGATTCGCGACGTAGGCGGCGGCTCGCACCTTTCCCCAGGTCTGTACGGACGCTAGCTTTAATAGTGATAGACATTTTGTCTTTCCTTTTTTGTTGACTAGGCACTTGCGACCGGTGTCACTAGTCAGTTCATATAAGCCCAAATTAATTTAGGCAAGTTAAATCAGTTCGTGTTATAGGCTAATACTAAGATTAGGTACGGAACATGGCACTGATTGATTCTTCGTTACATACGCGACGCACTGATTCAGCCAGTAGGTCGGCTAGAGTCAGTTGGCGGATATGCTGGCAGGCTTCAGCTTCAGGTGACAACGGGATAGTGTCGGTCACTACAAGCTCATCCAAGGATGAGTTACTGATGTTTTCGATAGCTGGGCCAGATAGTACTGGGTGGGTAGCATAGGCTACCACAGCTTTGGCGCCATTTGCTTTAAGAGCGTCGGCGGCTTTGCACAGTGTGCCGGCGGTATCACACATATCATCTACTAGGATACAGGTGCGATCGGTAACGTCACCAATAAGATGCATTACCTGAGATTCGTTGGCTTTTTCGCGGCGCTTATCGATGATAGCTAGATCAACGTCTAGTTGCTTGGCTACGGCACGGGCACGAACTACGCCGCCAACGTCTGGCGATACAACGACAGGGTTGTCATAGTTTTGGCGAGTGATCTCGTCCAGCAAAACTGGGGAGCCAAAGACGTTGTCAACAGGGATGTCGAAGAAGCCCTGGATTTGTTCAGCATGCAGATCAACGGTTAATACGCGGTTGATGCCAGTGCGTGCCATCATGTCTGCTACTACGCGTGCGCTAATTGGCACTCGGGCTGAGCGAGGGCGGCGATCCTGACGGGCATAACCAAAATAGGGTACTACGGCCGTCACACGACTGGCAGACGCGCGGCGTATGGCATCGGCCATGAATATCAATTCCATTAGGTTATCGTTGGTTGGTGCACAGGTAGGTTGAATAATGAAGACATCTTTACCGCGAACATCTTCCATTAGTTCAACGGCACACTCACCGTCACTAAACTTGGAAACCTTGGCTTGGCCAAGAGGGACACACAGCTGGTCAACTACCTTCTGGGCTAATTCTGGGTGAGCATTACCGGTAAAAACTTTTAGTTTTGACACCTTAGGCACCTTTGATTCTGCTGCGTTACACTGATTTGGCCAATGTGTTATTGCGTCGTTTTTAAGTTTCTCTGAATCTTTAGTCACAATAGCAATAACCTATAAATTTGGCTGGGATAGCAGGATTCGAACCTGCGCATGACGGGATCAAAACCCGTTGCCTTACCGCTTGGCGATATCCCAGCAACTATCCGATTTATAGCTGGGATAAACCAGCCCTAAAAGGAGGCGCACATTTTCCCCGAGACGAGTGCTAATGTCAATACAAAAGCCGCTTTGCTTAGGGCTTTTTGGTTTATTTCAGTGACGCTCTAAGGCCTTGCTTTTTCTAGTTGCTGGTGCCCATGTTTAAGCGGGGAAATGGGTAAAGATTGGCCCAGTTCTTTAATACCAACTTGAGGCGGATTTCATTGTTGGTAAGTGTTATTTTCTCGGGCATAGGCAAACCGCTTACTTGACTATAGCGCGAGAAACTAACCTGCCAACCGCCTTGGCGCAGGGTGGCGAGTTCGCCACTGTCATTGTAAGTCAGGTCGGCATCGCTTTCTGGGCTGGCTATGCCACGCACCCAATAACGCAATTCTTGCATTGGAAACTGCCAATCAAAATGTTCGGCAAATAACTGTTCTACACTGCTGGCTTCAGTTTTTTGCTCGGGTGTAGTAGCAATAACAAGGTCAGGGCTACCCTCAATATGCAAATGCCCTTGGCCTAGGGGTCCTGTAATTAGCAGATCAAAGTAGCCTTGGCGTTGACGCCAAGTAAGGTTGCCGCTGTTGTTTTTTTTGGCTTGGTAAACCGCTATTTTTCCTTCCACATCCCATTGTGTCAATTTGCTTAATTCGTTTGCACGGTAACTGTAAGGGCCGTAGCTGGGGTTGGCACTCTTATCAGCTACTGTGGTTGGAGTGGGGGTAGGTGGGAGTTGGCTGCATGCCGATAATAGTATGCCAGCCATTAGGCAGGCCCCTATGCGGTAAATGTGGCCCAGTGGCTTAGTTGTTATTGAGGTCGTCATTGGGAAATTCCTTTTGCGCATCGAGTATAGCTTGTTTAATTAACGCATTGTCTGGGTCGTCTTGCAATATGCTTTGCCAAATCTCTTTTGCCTGCTGTGTGTTACCAAGTGCCCATTCGACAACGCCTAGGTGTGCAGCAACTTCGGCATCGGGCAAATCGTTGTAGGCTTGTTGCAAATATTGGCGGGCTAGTCTGTAGTGACCCTGGCGGTATGCTAACCAGCCCATGCTATCTTTAATAGCTGGGTCGTTGGGTTGTAATGCCAAAGCGCGCTTAATGTAAATCTCAGCCTGCTTAAGGTTGCTATTATGGTCGGCGTAAGTGTACCCCAGAGCATTAAGGGCATAGGCGTGATTGGGGTCAAGATCGATGACTTGCAGTAGGTTTTTCTCTGCACGTGTCCAGTCATTAAAGTGAGCGGCCAGCATGGCTTCAGCATAAAGTAGGTCGGTATTGTTGGGGTGGTCGTTAGTGCCTTGGCGGATAGCGGCTAAGGCTAGTTCGAGATTGCCTAGGCTTTTCAAGTAGTCGGTTTGTAAGGTATATAGTTGCGGGCTTAATTGTGGGTATCGGTTTTGTAATTGCAAAAAATATTGGCCACTGTCTATATCTTGAGGTTGCTCTATGGCGAGCTTCTCAACGATGCTGGTCATGAGATTGGGTCCGCTGGTGACTAGGCCAAAGTGTTCGATGGCTTCTTGGTGCTGATCAAGCTGTAGATAGTTCTTGGCCAGATAATAATGGGCTTGCGCACTGTCTGATTGCAGTTTTAAGGTTTGCAAAAAATAAGCCTGAGCTTCGATATTAAGATTAGCACTCATATAAAGTACGCCGGCAGATAGCTGTAAGCTGGCATCATCTGGGTATTGATTTATAAGTCTTTTTAGTAGATTTAGTGCTTTGTTTTGTTGTTCCAGTTGGGTGAGGGTTTGGACATGAATGGATGTAAGAATTCGATCTAGGCGACCTTTGTTGGTGTAGGGTTGTAGAAAAGTGTCGACCGCTTGGTAGGCTTGCTCTTCGAACAGAATCTCGGCATACAGTGAGGCTGCAGGTAGGTAATCTGGGTGTGCCTTAATGAGATTCAAAAGGGCGTCCTTAGCGGCTTCGGTTTCCCTGTTGTGATATAGGCTTTGGGCTAGGTGCTGTTGTGCAAGAATCGCGTCTGGTTGTAAATGTGCCCATGTCTGGCTCGCCTTTTTATAGGTGCTGCTCTGGTTGCTTAACTGGGCAGCATAAGTGGCTCTTTTTGCCACCTCCGCATTTTGGGTGTTTTGTGCTGTGGCCATGAAATGTTCACTGGCTTGCTGATTTTTACCTCGATGAAGGGCGAGCTCTCCTGCCAGTAAGTGAGTTAAGTCTTGGCCCGCCAGAGGTGGTGCCGGCGGGGTTGATGAGCAAGCGCTGAGTAGCAGGCCGCAGAGCAATAGGCTATAGGGTTTTTGAAACTGTTCTGATTGTTGAAAAAATAGTCTGTAATATCGAGAACAAAAAGCTAGCACTGACATGGATAGGTAATCCTGGTTGGTATAAGCAATAAATGCGCGCCAATACGCCTAAGTGTAGCAAAACAATAATATTAATAAAGCCTGCTGGCTAATAGCTATTGGCTGCAGGTTATTTCAGGTATAATGCTGACCTTTTTAGAACCATACCTCGGCGCCGAAAAGTGCCGTAAAATGACCTAGTAATCATGACGCTGTTTGTTTTTGGCATAAATCACAACACTGCACCGGTCAAAGTACGTGAACGGGTGGCATTTGCACCTGAGAGTACTCCGTTGGCTTTGCAGCGGTTACTGGCAGAGACTCCCTTGCAAGAGGTGTCTATTCTGTCGACCTGTAACCGCACGGAAATATATGGCTATATGGCCACGGGTGAAGATGATAGTGGTGAGCCCAGTGGGCTGATGGCGGCGTGGTTGGCGGATTATCACGCTATTGATGTGGCGGACGTGGAACAACATAGCTATTGTCGAAGTCATGACGCCGCAGCACGTCATATGATGCGTGTGGCTAGTGGCCTGGATTCGCTAGTGCTAGGCGAGCCACAAATACTTGGGCAATTGAAATCCAGTTATTCCGTGGCTCAAGAATATGCCACAGTGTCTAGTCACCTCAATCGTCTGTTTCATCAGGCATTTACTACAGCTAAGCAAGTACGTACGCAAACGGCTATTGGGGAAAGCCCTGTGTCCGTGGCGTTTGCTGCTGTGACCATGGCGCGGCAGATATTTGCCGACTTTAGTCAGCAAACAGCCCTCCTGATTGGCGCTGGTGAAACCATTGAGCTGGTAGCTAGGCACTTGCGCGAAGCGGGTGTAAAGCATTTGATGGTAGCCAATCGAACTTTGGAGCGGGCCGAAAATCTGGCGGCCGAATTTAATGCTAAAGCCATGTTGTTGT